>NZ_JBEYYR010000010.1:0-269377 GCF_040645635.1 Streptomyces sp. NPDC046727 | reverse complement strand
TACGCCTTCAACAAGGCCCACTCGGCCGCGTACGGCCTGGTCTCGTACTGGACCGCGTACCTGAAGGCGAACCACCCCGCCGAGTACATGGCCGCCCTGCTGACCTCGGTGAAGGACGACAAGGACAAGTCGGCCGTCTACCTCAACGAGTGCCGCCGCATGGGCATCAAGGTGCTCCCGCCGAACGTCAACGAGTCCGAGTCGAACTTCGCCGCCCAGGGCGACGACGTGATCCTCTTCGGTCTCTCCGCGGTCCGCAACGTCGGCACCAACGTGGTCGAGTCGATCATCAAGTGCCGCAAGGCGAAGGGGAAGTACAGCTCCTTCCCGGACTACCTGGACAAGGTCGAGGCGGTGGTCTGCAACAAGCGGACCACGGAGTCGCTGATCAAGGCCGGCGCCTTCGACACCATGGGCCACACGCGCAAGGGCCTCACCGCGCAGTACGAGCCGATGATCGACAACGTGGTCGCGGTCAAGCGCAAGGAGGCCGAGGGCCAGTTCGACCTCTTCGGCGGCATGGGCGAGGAGACCGGCGACGAGCCCGGCTTCGGACTCGACGTGCAGTTCAGCGACGAGGAGTGGGACAAGACCTACCTGCTCGCCCAGGAGCGGGAGATGCTCGGCCTGTACGTCTCCGACCACCCGCTCTTCGGCCTGGAGCACGTCCTGTCCGACAAGGCCGACGCGGGCATCGCCCAGCTCACCGGCGGCGAGCACGCCGACGGCGCGGTCGTCACCATCGGCGGCATCATCTCCGGCCTCCAGCGCAAGATGACCAAGCAGGGCAACGCCTGGGCCATCGCCACCGTCGAAGACCTCGCGGGCTCCATCGAGTGCATGTTCTTCCCCGCCACCTACCAGCTCATCTCGACCCAACTCGTCGAGGACGCGGTCGTCTTCGTCAAGGGCCGGCTCGACAAGCGGGAGGACGTGCCCCGGCTCGTCGCCATGGAACTGATGGTCCCCGACCTCTCCAACGCGGGCACCAACGCACCGGTGATCCTCACCATCCCCGCCGTGAAGGTCACCCCGCCCATGGTCAGCCGGCTCGGCGAGATCCTCAGCCACCACAAGGGCGACAGCGAGGTCCGCATCAAGCTCCAGGGCCCCCGCAAGACCACCGTCCTCCGCCTCGACCGGCACCGGGTCAAGCCCGACCCGGCCCTGTTCGGCGACCTGAAGGTGCTCCTCGGTCCGTCCTGCCTGGCCGGCTGACCCCCACGGCACGAAGCAGCATGAAGGGGCGCACCCATGACGGGTGCGCCCCTCGCATGTGCCTGGGCTTCAACTGCCCTCGGGCTTCAAGCGCCCTTTAGTTGTGGCCGAAGCTCTTCTGCTTCTTGCGAGCAACATCCGCGGGGCTGCCCTGGATGTGCGACACCGGCGACTCGTGCGTCTCCGACGCCGGCCGCTGCCCGTGCTCGTGTGCCTGGTCGGCCTGGGGCGCGCGGCTCTGCGGGCTGCCCTGCTTGCGGTTCTTGTTCTTGGCCATGGTGATCTGCCTCCTGTGGGGGATCTAGGGGCCAGGGCCGGGACCAGATTCACATAGGCTGACATCAGGCGCATGTCGGATAATTACCGTGTGTGACAGGGCAGGTGGGCGGGCGAGAACCGCAAACGCCACGCCGAAGATCGAGTTCGGGCCGTTAACCCCCGCGCGGTCGGGCAGACTCGAAGGAAGTCCGAAAGCAAAGCCTCCCGGGAAGAGGGTGAGTCGCGTGGACCGCTGCATCGTCCTGGTGGACGCCGGGTATCTGCTGGGCGCCGCCGCCAGCCTCCTCGCCGGCGAGCCCTCGCGGTCCCGGATCACCGTCGACCACACCGCGCTGATCCAGGCCCTGCGCGAACGCGCGGAGTCCGAGACCGAGCGTCCCTTGCTGCGCATCTACTGGTTCGACGGCGCGCCCGACCGGGTCCCCCAACCGGAGCATCGCCGGCTGCGCGTGATGCCCCGGGTCACCGTCCGGCTCGGTGCCCTCACCCGCAGTGACGGACGCTGGGCCCAGAAAGGCGTGGACGCCGCCATGCACGCCGAGCTGACCGAGCTGGCCCGCAACCGCGCCTGCTCCGACGTCGTCCTCGTCACCGGCGACGGAGATCTGCTGCCCGGCATGATGGCCGCCAAGGAGCACGGCGTCGCCGTCCACCTGTGGGCCGTCCAGGCCGCCGACGGCGACTACAACCAGTCCGAGGACCTCGTCGCCGAGGCCGACGAGCGGCGGGTGCTGGACCGCGCCTGGATCACCAAGGCCATCCGCGCCAAGGAGCTGACCGGCGTCTGCGCCCCGCCGCCCGCGCCCCGCCCCGAGATCGCCGCGATCCTCTCCGCGCCGCTGCCCGATTCCGCGCTCGCCGCGACGGCCGAGCGGCCCGCCGAACAGCCCGCGCACCCGTCGGCCGCCGCGACGGAGAACGGCACCCCGGAGCGGGTCCCCGCCGCCAAGGGCGTCCCCACCCCCAAGGACCTGGCCGCGCTGCGCGCCCCCGGCGCCCAGCCCGCGCAGCACCCGGCGACCGCGACGCTGCGCTGGTCCTCCGACAAGGGCTGGGTCGACCGGCCGGGCGTGGCGGCCGAACCCGCCGAGGCGGCCTCCATGCCGACGCTGGCCCAGCTCACCACCGCCGAGCAGCGGTGGGCCGACCGGGAGGAGGACATCACGACGGTCGGCGGCGATCCGTACGAGGTGGGGCAGGTCTTCGCCCGCCGCTGGATGTCCCGGCTCGGCGACCAGAGCCATCTGCAGCGGCTGTCGCAGATGTATCCGCGCATCCCGCACCGCATCGACGGCGAGCTGCTGCGGTACGCGGCGCGGTTCGGGCTGCTCGCACACAAGGACGACCAGATCGACGAGCACGACCGTTACGCCATTCGGGCGGGCTTCTGGCGGGAGTTCGACGTCCCGGCGGCGGCCGAGCCGCACGCACCCGCCGCCGACTGAGTCCCCGTAGCCGCCCCCGAAGACGAGTACAGGCCCCCGACCCCGTAGTCTCGTCCCTTGTGATGACGCGCGCGGGGCAGGCACTACGGTACGACACGGTCGTACGCGTGCGCGGGCTCAGCAAGACCTACCCGGCCGGGAAGGGCCGGCGGGGCACGCCGGGCACCCCCGAGGTGCGGGCCACCGACGAGGTGGAGCTGGACGTGCGGCGCGGCGAGGTCTTCGGGCTGCTCGGCCCGAACGGCGCCGGCAAGTCCACCCTCGTACGGCAGCTCACCGGGCTGCTGCGGCCGGACGCGGGCAGCGTCGAGATCCTCGGCCACGACATCGTGCGGCACCCCGAGCGGGCCGCCCGGATCCTCGCGTACCTCGGCCAGGAGTCCACCGCCCTGGACGAGCTGACCGTCTCCCTCGCCGCCGAGACCACCGGACGCCTGCGCGGCCTGGAGGTACGGCGGGCGCGGGCCGAGCGGGACGCCGTACTGGAGGAACTCGGGCTGACCCCGATCGCCGGGCGGGCGCTGCGGAAGCTGTCCGGCGGGCAGCGCCGGCTCGCCTGCTTCGCCGCCGCCCTCGTCGGCCCGCGACCGCTGCTCGTGCTGGACGAGCCGACCACCGGCATGGACCCGGTGGCCCGGCGCGCGGTCTGGGCGGCCGTCGACCGGCGGCGGGCCGAGCACGGGACGACCGTGCTGCTGGTCACCCACAACGTCATCGAGGCCGAGACGGTCCTGGACCGGGTCGCCGTGCTCGACCAGGGCCGGGTCATCGCCTGCGACACCCCCGCCGGGCTCAAGGCGCAGGTCGCCGGCGAGGTGCGGGTGGAGCTGGTGTGGCGGGAGCGGGCGCCGCTGGAGGTGCCCGAGGTCGCCGTCCTGCGCGAGCGGGCCGTGGAGTCCGGCCGGCGCTGGACGCTCCGGCTCGCGCCCGAGGAGGCACGCGCCGTCGTCGCCACAGTGACCGGCGGGGCCGCCTTCGCCGCCCTGGACGACTTCACGCTCGCCACGCCCAGCCTGGAGGACGTCTACCTGGCGCTGGGCGGCGCGGCCCGGCAGGGGCTGGTGAAAGCGTGAGCACACCGGCCGCGAAACGCGTATGGGTCTGCGCGACTGCCGTAGGGAAGAGGAGCAGCTCGTCGTGAGTGTCGTACCCGCCGAGGTTCTGCCGGGCGGCTCGCGGGCCGTGCCGGAGACGGTGCCCGGCGCGGCCGAGCTGGGGCCGCCCGCGCGGCTGTGGCCGTCGCTGGTGGCCGTCTACCGGGCGCAGCTGTCCCGGGCCCGGGTGGCGCGCATCCCGCTGCTGTTCGTGGCGACCTTCCAGTCCGTCGGCATCGCCGTGATGATGCGCGGTGTCGTCGACAGCGGCCACGAGGCCCAGTCCGTGGTGGCCGGCTCGTCCGTGCTGGTCGTCGCGTACGTGGCGCTGAACCTGCTCTCGCAGTACTTCGGGCAGCTGCGGGCCAGCGGCGGGCTCGACCACTACGCCACCCTGCCGGTGCCACCGGCGGCGGTGGTGCTGGGCGCGGCGGCGGCGTACGCCTCCTTCACCGTGCCGGGGACCCTGGTGACCGCCGTCTTCGGCTGCGCGCTGTTCGGGCTGCCTCTGTCCAACCTGTGGATCCTGGTGGCCGTCATCCCGCTCGCCGGGGCCGCGCTGGCCGGGCTCGGCGCCGCCTGCGGGCTGCTCGCGCCCCGGCCCGAGCTGGCCACGCTGCTCGGGCAGCTGGGCATGTCGGCGGCGCTGCTGCTGGGCGTGCTGCCGCCCGACCGGATGCCGGAGCTCGTACGGCTGGCCCGTGATCTGCTGCCGTCGACCTACGGCGTGGAGGCGTACGCCCGGACCTTCGGCGCCCACCCCGACTGGGCCGTCGTCCTGGTTGACCTGGGGGTGTGCGCGGGCGTCGGGGTGGTCTCGCTGGCCGTGGCGACCTGGGCCTACCGCAGGGCCGCCGTCCGGTGACGCGGGGCACAGCACGACCTGGCACGATGTCAGGGTGACCGCACCGTTGACTCCGCCACCGCCGCCGCACGACGACTCCCCGCACCAGGTCTGGCAGGCTTCGCCGCCGGCCGGGGCACCCGTCGGGAGTGGGTACGAACAGGACGGTCCCGGGATGAGGACGGAAGTGCGGGAGGCCGCCGTGATCACGGTGGCGTTGGCGCTCGGCGGCGTGCTGCTGGGGCTGCTGTGGTGGTGGCTGGCGCCGCATGTGCCGCTGGTCGGCGACGAGGTCGACAAGAGCTGGGTCGTCTACCTGAAGGACTCCGAGGGCGAGCAGGCCGTCGGGGTGGACGGTACGTTCGCCCTGCTGGGCCTCGCCTTCGGGCTGGTCAGCGCGGTCGTGCTGGTCCTGCTGCGGCGGCGTGGCGGGGTGCCGCTCGTGGTGGCGCTGGGCCTCGGCGGGCTGCTGGGGTCCCTGCTGGCCTGGCGGCTGGGGGTGTGGCTGGGCCCCGAGTCCGATGTGCTCGCGCACGCGCAGGCCGTGGGCAAGGGGGTGACGTTCTCGGCGCCGCTGAAGCTGTCGGCGAAGGGGGCGCTGCTCGCGTGGCCGCTCGCCGGGCTGCTGGTGCATCTCGGGCTGACCGCGCTGTTCGGGCCGCGGGACCCCGAGCCGCCCTATCCGCAGCAGCCGTATCCGCAGCAGCCGTAGCGATATCCGCAGCAGCCGTAGCTACGTCCCTCGCGCCCGCGCGCCCCGTGGGCCGCGCGGGTGCCGGCTCAGCCCCGGCCGATAGGCCTCAGCCCCGGCCGATAGGCGCCAGCACCGCCCCCGTCAGCTTCGCCAGATCCCCCGGCGCCAGCTCCACCTCAAGACCCCGCCGCCCCGCCGACACACAGATCGTCTCGTGGCCCTCCGCCGAGTCGTCGAGGACCGTCGTCAGCCTCTTGCGCTGGCCGAGCGGGGAGATCCCGCCGCGGACATAGCCCGTGGTGCGCTCGGCGAGGGTCGGGTCGGCCATCGCCGCCCGCTTGCCGCCCACCGCCGCCGCCAGGGCCTTCAGGTCCAGGGAGCCGGCCACCGGGACCACACCGACCACCAGGGCGCCGTCCACGTCGGCCACCAGGGTCTTGAAGACACGGTCGGGGGAGACGCCCATCGCCTCGGCCGCCTCCTCGCCGTAGGAGGGGTGGGACGGGTCGTGGTCGTAGGCGTGGACGGTGAAGTCCACGCCCGCCGCCGTCAGGGCCACCGTCGCGGGCGTGCCCCCGGACTGCTGCTGCTTCTTCGACTTCTTCGCCATCAGGAGTGCGGTTCCCTCGGTGTCCCTCAGTTCAGGCTGGTCGGCGCCCGCGTCAGCTCGAACGCGGGCAGCGACGGCAGGTTACGGATGATCGCCGTCTCCGCGCGAAGGAGTTTCAGCTCGTCCCGCAGGCGGGAGGCGGTGTCCGGGGCCTGGAGCAGGCGCTGTTTGGTCGGCGTGTCGTGCACCATCGCCGCCGCCACCAGGTACGACACCACGCTCGGGTCGTCCGGCAGCTCGGCGCCGGTGGACATCGAGCGCTCACGGGCGCCCGCCAGCCGCTTCTGGTACTGCCGGAAGGACCGCAGGACGCCCTCGGCCAGCGCGCCGGCCTCGTCCCCGGGTTCCTCCGGAAGTTCCTCCAGCTCCGCGGTCAGGAAGGGGCCCGACGCGTCCACGGACAGCAGACGGACGCGGGTCGTGCCCGTCGCCAGTACCTCGAACGTGCCGTCGGGCCGTTCCCGGACGGTCGCCGCGTCCGCCACACAGCCCACCCCGTGGAAGGCTCGGAGCGGGTCGGGGCCGAAGCCCGCGGCCGGGCCCCGCTCGGGCTGTGCCGTGGGATCCGGCATGCCCGGGGCGCTGGGCGCGACCTCGTGGCCGTCGCGGATGGCGACGACGGCGAACCGGCGCGGTTCGTCCTCGGGGGTCTTCAGCAGGTCGCGCATCATGGCGCGATAGCGCTCCTCGAAGACGTTCAGCGGCAGCACGAGACCCGGGAACAGCACCGAGTTCAGCGGAAAGAGCGGGAGACGGACGGTGGTCACGGCGCCCCAGCCTAGTGGTCGTCGGCGCAGGTGTGTCCGCCGTGGCCGCCGAGGGGCTCCGCCGGCGCCGGCAGCAGCCCGGCCGGGGCGGGCCGCGTACCCGCCGTCTCCAGGTGCTCGCGCAGGCGCAGGAAGTGGCCGAGCGGGTCGTCGCAGAGCCGGTCCCAGGGGAAGGACGTGGCGTACGGGCCGATCAGGCGCATCTGGGTGCGGGCGTCCTCCCAGCGTTCCAGCCGCAGCAGGACGTACAGCAGCTTGTTGCGGACCCGGGCGGGTCCCGGGTCGGCCGCCGGCAGGCGTGCGGACAGGGCGATCGCGCGGTCGGCCGCCGCGTCCAGCCGGGCGCGCGGCACCGTGGGGCCGCAGCCGTCGGTGAGGTAGCCGAAGGCCGCCCGGGCGGGCAGGGCCTGCACGAGCGAGCCGGCCGGGGCGTCCTGCGCCGCCCGGTCGGCGAAGTCGAAGCACGCGTGGTGGGAGCCGTGCCAGGAGGCGGCCAGGTAGAGCAGGGCGGCCACATGACAGCCGTAGTGGTGCGGGGCGCGCCGGACGGCCGCCTCCCACAGCTCCTCGACGTAGCGGTGCCCGGCCCGCGAGCCGCGCGCGTGGTCGAGCGCGATCCGCCAGGGCACCGGGTCGCCGACGTCGGCGCGGGCGGCGGCGGTGATCAGCGGGCTCACCTCGCGCAGCAGCTCGGCGCGGGCCGGCGAGGACCAGACGCGGTCCACCGCCAGCTGGGCCCCGACCAGCAGCACCCCGGGGTCGTCCGGGGCGGCGGCGCGCCACTCCTCGTACCACTCGGGGCGGGAGCGGGCGAAGGCCGCCAGGAGCCGCACGTACCGGTCCCGGTACTCCCACTCGGCCGCGGTGCGGGTGGCGGCGAGCAGGACGGCCGCGGCGGTGTACTCGCCCCGGCCGGCCGCGACCAGCGCCGGGGAGAGGCGGGTGTCGGGCGCGTCGAGCACGGCCTCGTCCCCGGCGGGCGGTCGGCCGGCCGGGGACGCGGAGCGTTTGGTCATCCGTGTGGGGCGGATGAACGAGGGCAGCAGAGCCATGGTGCCGACCATTGAAAGTCCGCAGGTCGGGGCGGCGCCAGAGGGCCTTGGCAAGTTGCGGAAGGTTGTACGGCGGACGGTCAAAGCCCGGTAAAGGGTGATGTGCAAGCTGTGAGCGTTCGAAGCGAATGATGTGTGTGAGGGCGTGTTCCGCCGGCCCCGCCGCCGCGCGGTCCTCAGCCCCGCCGCAGCAGCCGGGTCGCGCCCGCCGCCACCGTCGTCGCCAGGATCCAGCCGAGCAGGATCATCGCCGCCGCCAGCCACTGCCAGCCGCCGCTCAGCTGCCACTGGCCGGCCTGGCCCAGGTCGATCACGGGCAGCAGCAGGTCCAGCGTGAACAGCGCGGGGCTCCAGACCGGATGGCCGCCGGAGTTCACCGGCGGATGGTCCGCGTGCGCGAACGTGAGCGTGCCCGCCGCCCACAGCACCGCCATCCACACCGCGGCCCGGCCGGGACGGTAGCCGTACGCCACCGTCCAGTCCTGGACGTAACCCCAGAACTTGCCGGCCAGCGGCAGCGTCTCGCGCCGCCGGCGCTGCTTGGCGAGCAGCACCTCGCGCGCGTCCTCGTCCTCCCCGGCGGCGCGCAGCACCGCGGCCAGCCGCTCGTACGGCTCCGGGGCGTACTCGGCGGTGGCCGCCGCCACCCAGTCCAGGCGCTGGGTGAGCGGGAACGGTCCCTGCGGCACCAGGCTCTCGTAGGTGAACCCGCCCATGTGCAGACTGCCCGGGCCCGGCCAGCTGCTCGCGCGGTCCACCAGGGTCACCACCCGCGCGCCGGACAGCACCACCTTGCCCCGCTGCGGCTTGTCCCCGAGGAAGCGCAGCTCCGGCGTCTGCGCCCGGCGCAGCGACAGCTCCTGGTCGTCGGTGAAGACGAACCGGGCCCGCTCCAGGTCGACGGCGTCCCCGAACCGCCCGTCGTCCAGCCGCACCCCGCCCCGGCACTCGAACCGCTGGATGCGCGTCCCGCGCGCGGGTGTCGTGCCGCTCAGCAGCGGGCTGCCCACGCCGGCCGGGGTCAGGTACAGGGTGCGCTCGACCGTCAGCTGGGGGGCGTTCAGCGCGAAGCGGGAGTAGGGATTGGCGAGCCTCGCGCCGCGCAGGCTGAGCGACACACCGACCTGGGCGCCGCGCAGGCTCAGTTCGCCGTGCGACTCCAGCATCTCGGCCTGGAGGTCCTGGCCGACGGTCATGCCGTCCGCCGCGATCGACCGTCCGCTGCGGTCGCGGTACACGATCGCCTGGTTGAGTAGCAGATCGGTGCCGATGTGCGCGTCCGTCAGCCGGACCCCGTTCTGGAACCGGCAGCGCGGCAGGTGCAGGTCGCCCTCGGTGTGCACCCGGGCCGCCTCCAGGCGCGGCACCGCGCAGTCCACCAGCCGTACGGTCGTGAACCGGGCCTCCGGCAGCCGGACCTCCTCGTCGAAGCGGCAGCCGCGCAGCTCCACGTACGGCGTGACCTGGCCGCCCGCCAGGTCCAGCGAGCCGGTGACCCGTATGCCGACGAGCTTCAGCGCGGACACCCGGCCCGCGAGCGCCGGCGGGCCGTCCAGCAGCAGCCAGCAGACGATGCGGGCCCGTACGGTCCGCTCGGGACCCCAGGGGTGCCCGCCGTGCGGATCGTCCACCACGGAGTCCCCGCTGCTCAGGTCGTACACGCTGCCGTTGCGGAAGGCCTGCCACATGCCCGCCTCGGTCGCGGTCAGGTCGTCGGGCAGGTCCCCGGTGCGGATGCCGGCCCCCTCGGTCACCGCGCTCCTCTCCCGGTTCAGTGGTTTTCAGCGGTTTTCGTACAGCCGTTCATGCCCGCTGTGTGACCCCCGGAACACCACACGTGAAGGTGATCTTCCGGGTTCCGGCCAGCCTATGTACCAGTCATTGGTCCACGTTCTGTATCAGCCATTGATACGCGCGGACGGCTCCGGACGGCGGTCTGAGAGAATTGGGACTGTGATTTCCCGAATCGATCTGCGCGGCGACGCCCTTCCCGAGGGCCCCGCCCTGCGCGACCTGCTGCCCCGAGCCGACTTCGACGTTCAGGCCGCCCTGGAGAAGGTGCGTCCGATCTGCGAGGCCGTGCATCATCGTGGCGACGCGGCGCTGATCGACTTCGCCGAGAAGTTCGACGGAGTACGGCTGGAAACCGTCCGTGTCCCGGCCCGGGCGCTCACCGACGCGCTCGCCGGTCTCGACCCGGCGGTGCGCGCCGCCCTGGAGGAGTCCATCCGCCGCGCCCGGCTGGTCCACCGCGAGCAGCGCCGTACGACGCACACCACGCAGGTCGTGCCCGGCGGCTCCGTCACCGAGAAGTGGGTGCCGGTCGAGCGCGTCGGGCTGTACGCGCCCGGTGGCCGCTCGGTCTACCCGTCCTCCGTGGTCATGAACGTGGTGCCCGCGCAGGAGGCCGGCGTCGAGTCCATCGCGCTCGCCTCCCCGGCCCAGGCCGACTTCGGGGGCCTGCCGCACCCGACGATCCTCGCCGCCTGCGCCCTGCTCGGCGTGGACGAGGTGTACGCGGCCGGCGGCGCCACCGCCGTCGCGATGTTCGCCCACGGCACCGAGTCCTGCCCGCCCGCGAACATGGTCACCGGCCCGGGCAACATCTGGGTCGCCGCGGCCAAGCGCTACTTCACCGGCAAGATCGGCATCGACGCCGAGGCCGGCCCGACCGAGATCGCGATCCTCGCCGACTCCACCGCCGACCCGGTGCACGTCGCTTCGGACCTGATCAGCCAGGCCGAGCACGACCCGCTCGCGGCGGCTGTCCTGGTCACCGACTCCGTCGAGCTGGCGGACGCGGTGGAGAAGGAGCTGGAGCCGCAGGTCGCGGCCACCAAGCACATCGACGACCGGATCGTGCCCGCCCTCAAGGGCAGGCAGTCCGCGATCGTCCTCGTGGACGGCATCGAGGAGGGCCTCAGGGTGGTCGACGCGTACGGCGCCGAGCACCTGGAGATCCAGACGGCCGACGCCGCCGCGGTCGCCGACCGGGTGAGGAACGCCGGCGCGATCTTCATCGGCCCCTGGGCTCCCGTCTCGCTCGGCGACTACGCGGCCGGGTCCAACCACGTCCTGCCCACCGGCGGCTGCGCCTGCCACTCCTCGGGCCTGTCCGTCCAGTCCTTCCTGCGCGGCATCCACATCGTGGACTACACGAAGGACGCGCTCGCCGAGGTCGCCCACCACGTGGTGACGCTGGCGGACGCGGAGGACCTGCCCGCGCACGGCGCGGCGATCAAGGCTCGTTTCGGGTGGAAGGTTCCAGAAGGCAAGTGACCCGCATCGACGATCTCCCCGTACGGGACGAGCTGCGCGGCAAGTCCCCCTACGGCGCGCCCCAGCTGGACGTCCCCGTACGGCTGAACACCAACGAGAACCCCTATCCGCTGCCCGAGCCGCTGGTCGAGCGGATCGCGGAGCGGGTGCGGGAGGCCGCCCGGAACCTGAACCGCTACCCCGACCGGGACGCGGTCCAGCTGCGCACCGAGCTGGCCGCGTACCTGACGAAGACCGGCAAGTACCCGCTCGGCATGGAGAACGTGTGGGCCGCCAACGGCTCCAACGAGGTCATCCAGCAGCTGCTGCAGACCTTCGGCGGACCGGGCCGCACGGCGATGGGCTTCGAGCCGTCGTACTCGATGCACGCGCTCATCGCGCGCGGCACCGGCACCGGCTGGATCTCCGGCCCGCGCGGCGAGGACTTCTCGATCGACCTCGCCACCGCCGAGCGGGCCGTCGCCGAGCACAAGCCCGACGTCGTCTTCCTCACCACCCCCAACAACCCCACCGGCAACGCGGTCCCGCCGGAGACGGTCCTCGCGCTGTACGAGGCGGCCCAGGCGGCCAAGCCCTCGATGGTGATCGTGGACGAGGCGTACATCGAGTTCAGCCACGGCGCCTCGCTGCTGCCGCTGCTGGAGGGCCGCCCGCACCTCGTCGTCTCGCGCACGATGTCGAAGGCGTTCGGCGCGGCGGGCCTCCGCCTCGGCTACCTCGCCGCCGACCCGGCGGTCGT
Source organism: Streptomyces sp. NPDC046727 (assembly GCF_040645635.1). Lineage (NCBI taxonomy): Bacteria > Bacillati > Actinomycetota > Actinomycetes > Kitasatosporales > Streptomycetaceae > Streptomyces > Streptomyces sp. NPDC046727. Next base: position 257,356 of record NZ_JBEYYR010000010.1, on the reverse strand, counting down.
GGACGCCGTCCAGCTCGTCCGGCTGCCGTACCACCTGTCGGCGATCACCCAGGCGACCGCCCTGGCCGCGCTGGAGCACACCGACACGCTGCTGGGCTATGTCGAGCAGCTGAAGGCCGAGCGGGACCGGCTCGTCGCCGAACTGCGCGCGATCGGCTACGAGGTCGTCGAGTCCGACGCGAACTTCGTGCAGTTCGGCCGGTTCGAGAGCGCCCACGAGGCCTGGCGGAAGATCCTCGACCGGGGCGTGCTGGTCCGGGACAACGGCGTACCGGGATGGCTGCGGGTGTCCGCCGGCACCCCGGAGGAGAACGACGCGTTCCTCGACGCGGTCCGTGAATTGAAGAAGGAGCTTGAGGTATGAGCCGCGTAGGACGCGTGGAGCGCACCACCAAGGAGACCTCGGTGCTGGTCGAGATAGACCTCGACGGCACCGGCCGGACCGACATCGCGACGGGCGTCGGCTTCTACGACCACATGCTCGACCAGCTCGGCCGGCACGGTCTGTTCGACCTCACCGTGAAGACCGACGGCGACCTGCACATCGACTCCCACCACACCATCGAGGACACCGCCCTCGCGCTCGGCGCCGCCTTCAAGCAGGCCCTCGGCGACAAGGTCGGCATCTACCGCTTCGGCAACTGCACGGTCCCGCTGGACGAGTCCCTCGCCCAGGTGACCGTCGACCTGTCCGGCCGCCCCTACCTCGTGCACACCGAGCCCGAGAACATGGCGCCGATGATCGGCGAGTACGACACGACGATGACCCGGCACATCCTGGAGTCGTTCGTCGCCCAGGCGCAGATCGCGCTGCACGTGCACGTGCCGTACGGGCGCAACGCGCACCACATCGTGGAGTGCCAGTTCAAGGCGCTGGCCCGGGCGCTGCGCTACGCCTCCGAGCGCGACCCGCGCGCCGCCGGCATCCTCCCCTCCACGAAGGGCGCGCTGTAACCCATGACCGGTCTGTCGACCCTCCTGATCGTCGTCGGCCTCTTCCTGGTCGGCGGCATCATCTCCTTCGTCAAGCAGAAGATGCCCACCAGCCTGATCGTGCTGCTCTCGATCGGCGCGGGCCTGTGCCTGGTGGCGGGCGTCATGCGGCTGGAGGTGTGGAATTGAGCACCCCGTCGAGCAAAAAGAAGGTCGTCGTCTTCGACTACGGCTTCGGCAACGTCCGGTCCGCCGAGCGCGCCCTCGCGCGCGTGGGCGCCGACGTCGAGATCACCCGTGACTTCGACCGGGCGATGAACGCCGACGGCCTGCTGGTGCCGGGCGTCGGCGCCTTCGCCGCCTGCATGCGGGGCCTGCGCGCCGCCCGTGGCGACTGGGTCGTGGACCGCCGGCTGTCCGGCGGGCGCCCGGTCATGGGCATCTGCGTCGGCATGCAGATCCTCTTCGCGCGCGGCATCGAGCACGGCGTGGAGGCCGAGGGCCTGGACGAGTGGCCCGGCACGGTCGAGCCGCTCCAGGCCGACATCGTGCCCCACATGGGCTGGAACACCGTCGACGCCCCGGCCGACTCGCAGCTGTTCGCCGGCCTGGACGCCGACGCCCGCTTCTACTTCGTGCACTCCTACGCCGTCCACGAGTGGGCCCTGGAGACACACAACCCGCTGATCGAGGCCCCCAAGGTCACCTGGTCGACGCACGGCGAGCCGTTCGTGGCCGCCGTGGAGAACGGCGCCCTGTGGGCCACCCAGTTCCACCCCGAGAAGTCCGGCGACGCCGGCGCCCAGCTCCTCACCAACTGGATCGGAACCCTGTAGACCATGGCAAAGCTCGAACTCCTCCCCGCCGTCGACGTCCGCGACGGCCAGGCCGTCCGTCTCGTGCACGGCGAGTCCGGGACCGAGACCTCCTACGGCTCCCCGCTGGAGGCCGCCCTCGCCTGGCAGCGCTCCGGCGCCGAGTGGCTGCACCTGGTCGACCTGGACGCCGCGTTCGGCACGGGCGACAACCGCGAGCTGATCGCCGAGGTCGCGAAGGCGATGGACATCAAGGTGGAGCTGTCCGGCGGCATCCGTGACGACGCGTCGCTGGCCGCCGCCCTCGCCACCGGCTGCACCCGGGTGAATCTCGGCACGGCCGCCCTGGAGACCCCCGAGTGGGTCGCCAAGGTCATCGCCGAGCACGGCGACAAGATCGCCGTCGGCCTGGACGTGCGGGGCACCACCCTGCGCGGCCGCGGCTGGACCCGCGACGGCGGCGACCTCTACGAGACGCTGGCGCGCCTCGACAAGGAGGGCTGCGCCCGCTACGTCGTCACGGACATCGCCAAGGACGGAACGCTCCAGGGCCCCAACCTGGAGCTGCTTCGCAATGTCTGTGCGGCGACGGACCGCCCGGTCGTGGCTTCCGGCGGCGTGTCGTCCCTGGACGACCTCCGCGCCATCGCCGAGCTGGTACCCGTCGGTGTCGAGGGCGCCATCGTCGGGAAGGCGCTGTACGCGAAGGCGTTCACCTTGGAAGAGGCCTTGGAGGCTGTGTCGTCATGAGCGATGCCGTGCGGCGCGTGCAGAGCGGAAGTCCCTGGGAAGAGTCCTTCGGTTTCGCACGCGCCGTGGCGGCGGGCGACCGCGTCCTGGTGGCGGGCACGACGTCCTTCAAGGGCACCGTGCTGTACGGGGAGGGCGACCCGTACGAGCAGGCCAAGGTGGCCTTCACCAGCGCGCTGGAGGCGATCGCCGAGTTCGGGCTCGGCATCGACTCCGTGATCCGTACGCGGATGTACCTGACCCATGTGCGGGATGTGGACGCCGCCGGCCGGGCCCACAAGGAGCTGTTCGACTCCGTGCGCCCGGTCTCGACCCTGCTGGTCGTGGAGGGGTTCGTCGACCCCCGCATCCTGGTCGAAGTAGAACTTGAAGCATTCAGAGGAGCCTGAGCGATCATGACCCTGGCGGTCCGAGTCATCCCCTGCCTGGACGTGGACAACGGCCGGGTCGTCAAGGGTGTCAACTTCCAGAACCTGCGCGACGCGGGCGACCCCGTCGAGATGGCCAAGGTGTACGACGCCGAGGGCGCCGACGAGCTGACGTTCCTGGACATCACCGCGTCCTCGGGCAACCGGGAGACGACGTACGACGTGGTGCGCCGCACCGCCGAGCAGGTGTTCATCCCGCTGACGGTCGGCGGCGGCGTCCGCACGGCCGAGGACGTGGACAAGCTGCTGCGGGCGGGCGCCGACAAGGTGGGCGTGAACACCGCCGCGATCGCCCGCCCCGATCTGATCCGCGAGATCGCCGAGCGGTTCGGCCGCCAGGTACTGGTCCTCTCGGTCGACGCGCGCCGCACCCCTGAGGGCACCTTCGAGGTGACCACCCACGGCGGCCGGCGCGGCACCGGCATGGACGCCGTCGAGTGGGCCCACCGGGCGGCCGAGCTGGGCGCGGGCGAGATCCTGCTCAACTCCATGGACGCCGACGGCACCAAGGACGGCTACGACCTGGAGATGATCGCGGCGGTCCGCAAGCACGTGACCGTCCCGGTGATCGCGTCCGGCGGCGCCGGCAAGCTGGCCGACTTCCCGCCGGCCATCGAGGCGGGCGCGGACGCGGTCCTGGCCGCGTCGGTGTTCCACTTCGGCGACCTGAGGATCGGCGAGGTGAAGGAGAGGCTGCGGGAGGCCGGGCATCCCGTTCGGTAGTTCGAGGCGTCATCCCTGGTAGTGAACGCGGTAGTGATCAAGGTTGCGCAGTGGCTAGGGTGCTCATATGCCCGGAATCACGATCGAGTTCACCGAAGAAGAGCTGGCCGAGCTGCGCGCCGAGGCCAAGGAGCAGGGCGTCGCGATCAAGCGACTCGCGCACGACATACTGACCGAGGACGTGGTGCGCAGGCGGCAGAAGCAGCGGTTCGTCGAAGGGGCCACGAAGTACGCCCGGGAGATCATGGCGGACTTCGAAGAGCGCTTCCCGGCGGGACTCCGGTGACGCTCTACGTGGACGCGGGCTGGATCCTCAACGTCCAGGTCGAGGTCTCGCCCCACAACACCCCGATCCGTGACTGGGGTGCGCTGCACTGCATGGCCGAACGGCACAGGTACGAGCGCATCGCGGGCGAGGCCTACTACGAAGAGGCCGAGTCGCGCGCGGCGACGTTCCTGCACACGGCGCTGAGGCTGCGGCCGTTCACGGACTACAACGCGACGATCGGCATCGGCTGTGTCCGCGCGTACATGGAGGCGTCGGGAACACCGCTCGATCCGCGGCCCGGCGACTGGGCGAAACTCGTGTCCGACATCCGCAGCGACGAAGCCGACCTGACCGAAGTCGCCCGACTGCTGCGCGAGTGGGCCGCCTGACCAGGTGACCGGCTCCCACATATCCACCCTCCGGGCGGGGACGAAGCACGCGCTCTCCGCCCACCGCGACCCCGACGTTCGGCGCTGGCTGGCCGCCTACGCCTTCTCGATGCTGGGCGACAGCGTCTACTACCTCGCCCTGTCCTGGGCCGCGGTCCAGGCCGGCAGCCCCGCCCAGGCCGGACTGGTGATGTCGGTCAGCGCGCTGCCCAGGGCCGTGCTGATGCTCGGCGGAGGCGTGATCGCCGACCGGCTGGGCCCGCGAAGAGTCGTCATCGGCAGTGATGCCGTACGCTGCGCCGCCGTCCTCGCCGTGGCCGCCCTGCTGTTCCTCACCAGCCCCGGGCTGTGGCCGCTCGCCCTGCTGGCGCTGGTCTTCGGCACCGTCGACGCCGTGTTCATGCCCGCCGTGGGAGCGCTTCCGGCCCGTATCGCCGAGAAGAGCCAGCTCGCCCGCGTCCAGGGCATGCGCGGCCTCGCCATCCGTTTCGCGAGCGTCGTGGGGGCCCCGCTCGGCGGCCTCGGCGTGGCGGTCGGCGGCGCCCCGGCCGCGTTCGCCCTCGCCGGGCTGCTCATCGCGGTGTCGGTGCCGCTGCTGATGTCGGTGCGGATGCGGGACCTGCCCGCCGACGACCGCACCCCGGCCGGTGGCGGAGACCCGGCCGCGCCCCACCACGGCACCACCCCTTGGAGCGACCTGAAGGCCGGCCTGCGCTACGTCCGCCGCCACCGCGTCCTCGGTCCGCTGATGCTCGCCATCGCCCTCGGGGACCTGGGCTTCGTCGGCCCCCTGAACGTGGGCCTGACCCTGCTCGCCGACCGGCGCGGCTGGGGCGCCTCCGGCATGGGCTGGGTGCTGGCAGGGTTCGGAGTCGGCGCGGGTGCCGCCTCGCTGCTGCTGACCGTCCGGGGCCGGCTGCCACGGGCCGGGCTGGTCACCGGGTACGCCGTCATCGTGGGCTCCGTGGCCATGGGCGCCCTCGCCTACGTCCCGGCCCTCGGGGCCGCCGTCGGCACGGCCGTGCTGGTCGGCCTGCTCACCGGGCTCAGCGGCGCGATGTGCGGCGCCCTGCTGCAGACCCAGGCCGACCCCGCCTACCTCGGCCGGGTCACCTCCGTCTCCAGCCTGGTCAGCCTCGGCCTCGCCCCGCTGAGCATGCCGCTCGCCGCCGCCGCGATCGGCACCTGGGGACTCGGCCCGGTCTACGTCGTCAGCGCGACCGTCTGCGGCCTCGGCGGGGTCGTCGCCCTGGCCGTACCGGGCCTGCGCCGCGCGGAACTCCCCGGCTGACGGCCGCTCACTCGTTCGGCTGAACCAGCTGCACCAGATTGCCCACCGTGTCGTCGAACACCGCCGCCAGCGTCGGGCCCTGCTCCTGCGGCGGATGCGTGAACCGGACACCGGCGCCGCTCAGCCGCTCGTACTCGGCCCGGACGTCGTCCACGGAGAACACGATGCACGGCAGCCCCGCCTCGTGCAGCGCCCGGCGATAGGGCTCCGCGATCGGGCCCTGTCCGGGTTCCAGCAGCAGCTGGAGATCCGGCTGGGCCCCTTCCGGCGCCCCGACCGTCACGAAGAGCGTGCCGTCGCCGAGATCCATGCGGGTGCGGGTCTCGAAGCCGAGGACATCGGTGTAGAAGGCGTGCGCCTTCGCCACGTCGTCCACGTAGACGCCGGTCATCGCGACCTTGATCATGGGCGGGTCCTCTCAGATGCCCAGCTGCTTGGACTCGTGCAGTATCGTGATCGCGTCCGCGTCGCCGTCCAGGGCCACCTTGGCCGCGTTCTGCCGGCCGAACGCGAACATCAGCAGCTCCGACGGCTCGCCGGTCACCGTGACCACCGGGGTGCCCCGGTGCGCCACCGCCGTCCGGCCGTCCGGGCGGCGCAGCACCAGACCCGTCGGCACGCCCCGCGCCACCAGCCGCGCGCTGCGCTCCAGCCGGGACCACAGCGCGTCCTGGAAGACCGGGTCCAGCTCGCGCGGGCTCCAGTCCGGCTGGGCGCGGCGGACGTCCTCCGTGTGGACGTAGAACTCGACGACGTTGGCCGCCTCGTCGATCTGCTTGAGCTGGAACGGCGAGAACCGCGGCGGGCCGGTACGGATCAGCTGGATCAGCTCCTCGTACGGCTTCGCGGTGTACTCGGCCATCACCTTCTCCAGGCGCGGCGCGAGCTGCTTGATCAGCGTGCCCCCGGCCGCGTCCGGGCGGCGTTCGCGCACGACCACATGCGCGGCCAGGTCCCGGCTCCGCCAGCCCTCGCAGAGGGTCTCGGCGTCCGGGCCGACGGTTTCCAAGAGGTCGGCGAGAAGAAGCCGTTCACGCTTGGCGAAGGTCGACATGGGGTCAGCCTACGACCATGTGACCATTCCATGGACGCCGCTCCGGCCGTGTCGGTGGGGCGCGGCACAATGGCATCCATGACCAGTACGACCGGCAGCCCCCGGCCCAGCAGCCTCGACCCGGAGATCGCCGCGCGCCTGAAGCGCAGCGCCGACGGGCTCGTCCCCGCCATCGCCCAGCAGTACGACACCGGCGAGGTGCTCATGCTCGGCTGGATGGACGACGAGGCGCTGCACCGCACGCTCACCACGGGCCGCTGCACCTACTGGTCGCGCAGCCGCCGGGAGTACTGGGTCAAGGGCGACACCTCCGGCCACTTCCAGTGGGTGAAGTCGGTCGCGCTGGACTGCGACGCCGACACCCTGCTCGTCAAGGTCGACCAGGTGGGCGCCGCCTGTCACACCGGCGCGCGCACCTGCTTCGACGAGGACGTGCTGCTCAAGGACGCCGATTCCGGCGCGGCCGGATCCGGTCAGTAAGGTCAGCGGCCATGGATCTGGAGACCTTCCGCAAGCTCGCCACCGACCGCCGTGTCATCCCGGTCACGCGCAAGCTCCTCGCCGACGGCGACACCCCGGTCGCGCTCTACCGCAAACTCGCCGCCGAGCGCGCCGGCACCTTCCTGCTGGAGTCCGCGGAGAACGGCCGGTCCTGGTCCCGGTACTCCTTCGTCGGGGTCCGCAGCGCCGCCACGCTGACCGCGCGGGACGGCCAGGCGCACTGGCTCGGCACCCCGCCCGTCGGCGTCCCCACCGACGGCGACCCCCTCGCGGCCCTGCGCGCCACGCTGCAGGCCCTGCACACCCCGCACCAGGAGGGCCTGCCGCCCTTCACCGGCGGCATGGTGGGCTACCTGGGCTACGACATCGTCCGCCGGCTGGAGAAGATCGGCCCCGGCGAGCGCGACGACCTGCGGCTGCCCGAGCTGACCATGCTGCTCACCAGCGACCTCGCCGTCATGGACCACTGGGAGGGCTCGGTCCTGCTGATCGCCAACGCGATCAACCACAACGACCTGGACACGGGCGTCGACGAGGCGTACGCGGACGCGGTGGCCCGCCTGGACGCCATGGAGGCGGACCTCACCCGCCCGGTCGCCCAGCCTCCGGCCCACCTGCCGCCCTCCGAACTGCCCGAGTACACCGCCCTGTGGGGCGGCCCCGACTTCCAGCGGGCCGTCGAGGACGTCAAGGAGCGCATCCGCGCGGGCGAGGCCTTCCAGGTCGTGCCCTCCCAGCGCTTCGAGACCCCGTGCACGGCGAGCGCCCTGGACGTCTACCGGGTCCTCAGGGCCACCAACCCCTCGCCGTACATGTACCTGTTCCGCTTCGACGGGTTCGACGTCGTCGGCTCCTCCCCGGAGGCGCTGGTGAAGGTCGAGGACGGGCGGGCGATGGTCCACCCCATCGCCGGCACCCGGCACCGCGGCACCACGCCGCAGGAGGACCAGGCCCTCGCCGAGGAGCTGCTCGCCGACCCCAAGGAGCGCGCCGAGCACCTGATGCTGGTCGACCTCGGCCGCAACGACCTCGGCCGGGTCTGCGAGCCCGGCTCCGTCGAGGTGGTCGACTTCATGTCCGTCGAGCGCTACTCGCACGTGATGCACATCGTCTCGACCGTCACCGGCAAGGTGGCCCCCGGCCGCACGGCCTTCGACGTGCTCACCGCCTGCTTCCCGGCGGGCACCCTGTCCGGCGCCCCCAAGCCCCGCGCGATGCAGATCATCGACGAGCTGGAGCCGTCCCGCCGCGGCCTGTACGGCGGCTGCGTCGGCTACCTGGACTTCGCCGGCGACTCCGACACCGCGATCGCCATCCGTACGGCCCTGCTCCGCGACGGCACGGCCTATGTGCAGGCCGGCGCCGGTGTCGTGGCCGACTCCGACCCGGTCGCGGAGGACCAGGAGTGCCGCAACAAGGCGGCGGCGGTGCTGCGAGCGGTGCACACGGCGAACCGTCTGGGGCAGCAGGCCGCGCGATAGGGCGCTTCTCATACGAACCCCGGGTGCCGGTTCGCCCGGGGTTCAGGCGATAGTGGAGTACGTGACAGCTGTACCTCACCCCCGTTCCGAAGCCGCCGCGCCCGCCCGGTCCGGCCGGCGGAGCCTCGCCGTGGCCCTCCTGTCCGGTGCGCTCGGCGCGGCCGTGGCGCTGCTCGCGACCCGGCAGCGCTGGGCGGAGGGCACCGCGACGGTGGCCGGCGGCTCCTTCCCGCTGACCGCCAAGGGCAGCGACGTCACGGGCGTGCCCGCGGCCCTCGCCATAGTGGGCCTCGCCGCGCTCGTCGCCGTCTTCGCCGTCCGCAGGGCCGGCCGCCTCGTCGTCTCCGGGATGCTCGCGCTGTCCGGCGCCGGGATCGTCGCCGCGGCCCTGGTGACCGCCTCCGACAGCTCCGCCCTGGACGACAAGGCCGCCAAGGCGAGCGGCGACACCTCCGCCACGGTCGCCGCGCTCAGCCACACCGGCTGGCCCTACGTCGCGGCCGTCGGCGGCCTGCTGATCCTGGTCGCCGGACTGCTCGCGCTGCGCTACGGCAGCCTGTGGCCCGCGATGTCCGGGCGCTACGAGCGCGGCGCCGCCCGCCCGCGCCGCACGGCCCGGCCGGCCGACCCGGAGCGGCCCGAGGAGATGTGGAAGGCCCTGGACCGCGGCGAGGACCCGACGGGCGCGTGAGCCGCCGCCCGGAGTGCTGACGCCATGCGGTGAACCGGCTGCGGCGAACCGGATACGGCGAACCTGATGTGGTGAAACAGACGCCACCCCCGCGTCCGGCACGCGCACGCGTACGGGACAATGGACGGCGAGCGTCCGGCTCGTACGACACGTACACAGCAACGAGGAGCAAGTCATGGCGGGCAGCAGCCACGGTCACACCCCGGCCGCGTGGACCGGTGTCATCATCGCCTTCATCGGTTTCTGCGTCGCGGGTGCCTTCATGGTGATGGCCCAGCCCGTCGGCTTCTGGGCCGGCATGGCGCTCGTGGTCCTCGGCGGTGTGGTCGGCGCCGTCATGCGCGCCATGGGCCTCGGCCAGCCGAAGCAGACCCACGCCCTCCAGCACGTCGCCCCCGCCGCCACCCGTGAGCCGGTCGGCGCGGAGAGCTGAGCACGACGCCCACGCGAAGGGGCGGCCCGGCATCCAGGGGGATGCGGGCCGCCCCTCGCATGTGCCGGGGCCTTCCCGGGCCGCTCACCGGCGCGCGCCGGACGGGACGGCGGGGGAGAATGCCCGGGTGAGCGTCGACAGCCGTACGGTCGCCCCCCAGGGGGCGCACAGTGGCCCACCGGCCCCCGGGCCCGTCCGGCGACGGGTGGCCGTCCCCGCCGCGGTGCTCGTGGCCGTCGCCGGAGCCTTCGCGTACGTCGGCGCCGTCGACCCGAACGAACCCGGCCACTACCCCCTCTGCCCCCTGTACGCGCTCACCGGCCTGTACTGCCCGGGCTGCGGCGGGCTCCGCAGCGCGCACGCGTTCGTCCACGGCGACCTCCTCGGCGCCCTGCACGACAACGCGCCGGCCGTGGCGGCCTACCTGGGTTTCGCCGTGCTGTGGACCGTCTGGGTGGTCCGCGCGGCACGCGGCCGGCCGCTGCGGCTCGGCCTCGGACCGGCACAGCTGTGGACCGCCGGCGCGCTGCTGCTGGTGTTCACGGTCGTCCGGAACCTGCCGTCCGGTGGCTGGCTCCACCCTTGATCGAATGGCGAACGTCCAGGTAGTGGGACCGGCGTCCACCGGATGCGAAGCCATGGCGCTCCTGCGGATACCATCGCATTGACCACAGGTTTTCGGAACCTGAAGGAACCACCGTCAGGAAGGGGGCCGCTCGCGTGAGTGTGCTCGACGAGATCATCGACGGAGTCCGTGCCGACCTCGCGGAGCGGCAGGCACGCGTCAGCCTCGACGAGCTCAAGGAGCGCGCGGCCAAGGCCCCCGCCGCCAAGGACGGGGTGGCCGCGCTCAAGGGCGACGGCGTCAAGGTGATCTGCGAGGTCAAGCGCTCCAGCCCCTCCAAGGGCGCGCTGGCCGCGATCGCCGACCCGGCCGGGCTGGCCGCGGACTACGAGGCGGGCGGCGCGGCCGTCATCTCCGTCCTCACCGAACAGCGCCGCTTCGGCGGCTCGCTCGCCGACCTGGAGGCCGTCCGCGCGCGCGTGGACATCCCGGTGCTGCGCAAGGACTTCATCGTCACGTCGTACCAGCTGTGGGAGGCCCGGGCGTACGGCGCCGACCTCGCGCTGCTGATCGTGGCCGCCCTCGACCAGTCGGCCCTGGAGTCGCTGATCGAGCGCGCGGTGTCGATCGGCCTGACCCCCCTCGTCGAGGTGCACGACGAGGACGAGGTCGAGCGGGCGGTGGACGCGGGCGCCAAGGTCATCGGCGTCAACGCGCGCAACCTGAAGACGCTGGAGGTCGACCGCGGCACGTTCGAGCGGGTCGCCCCGGAGATCCCGGACCACATCGTCAAGGTCGCCGAGTCCGGCGTCCGCGGTCCGCACGACCTGATCGCCTACGCCAACGCCGGCGCCGACGCCGTGCTGGTCGGCGAGTCCCTGGTGACCGGCCGCGACCCGAAGGCGGCGGTGGCCGACCTGGTGGCGGCGGGCGAACATCCGGCACTGCGCCACGGCCGGGGCTGATCGCCCGCTAGGCTTGGTCCCGATGACTCTCACCGTGACGACCGTGGACCGGTACGCCCGCCTGGCGCGCGGCTGCCGCCCGAGGGGCTGCCGCGCCCCGGCAAGGCGCGTCCACGGTCGCAGGGTGCGGTACGTCATCGGTGACGAACCTGGGCAGGTGAACGGCATGCGATGGCAGCAGCGCCCCGTCAGGGGCGCGGGGCTCTGTTTGATCTGCGGCTACCGCCGCGCGGGCGCGAGCAACCACTGACGGCCCGCAGCCGACGGACGAATCCCCGCCCCCACGGCGAATAGTGTCTTCTCGCACGCACTCACCGTGAGGTTTCGGCATGCCCAGCAACTTCTTCTTCCCTGACCCGGAGGGTCAAGTCCCCAGCGCCGAAGGGTACTTCGGCGCGTTCGGCGGCAAGTTCATCCCGGAGGCCCTCGTCGCCGCGGTGGACGAGGTCGCCGTCGAGTACGACAAGGCCAAGCACGACCCCGAGTTCGCCCGAGAGCTCGACGACCTGCTGGTCAACTACACCGGCCGCCCGTCGGCGCTCACCGAGGTCCCCCGCTTCGCCGAACACGCCGGCGGCGCCCGCGTGTTCCTCAAGCGCGAGGACCTGAACCACACCGGCTCCCACAAGATCAACAACGTGCTCGGCCAGGCCCTGCTGACCAAGCGCATGGGCAAGACCCGCGTCATCGCCGAGACCGGCGCCGGCCAGCACGGTGTCGCGACGGCCACCGCCTGCGCGCTGTTCGGCCTCGACTGCACCATCTACATGGGCGAGGTCGACACCCGGCGCCAGGCCCTGAACGTGGCCCGGATGCGCATGCTCGGCGCCGAGGTCGTCGCCGTGAAGTCCGGCAGCCGCACCCTCAAGGACGCCATCAACGAGGCGTTCCGGGACTGGGTCGCCAACGTCGACCACACGCACTACCTGTTCGGTACGGTCGCCGGCCCGCACCCCTTCCCGGCCATGGTCCGCGACTTCCACCGGGTCATCGGCGTCGAGGCCCGCCGCCAGCTGCTGGAGCGGGCCGGCCGCCTCCCGGACGCGGCCATCGCCTGCGTCGGCGGCGGCTCCAACGCCATCGGCCTCTTCCACGCCTTCATCCCCGACGAGGGCGTCCGCCTGATCGGCTGCGAACCGGCCGGGCACGGCGTCGAGACCGGCGAGCACGCGGCCACCCTGACCGCGGGCGAGCCCGGCATCCTGCACGGCTCCCGGTCCTACGTCCTCCAGGACGACGAGGGCCAGATCACCGAGCCGTACTCGATCTCGGCCGGTCTGGACTACCCGGGTATCGGCCCCGAGCACTCCTACCTCAAGGACAGCGGTCGCGCCGAGTACCGCGCGGTCACCGACGACGCCGCCATGCAGGCCCTGCGTCTGCTGTCCCGTACCGAGGGCATCATCCCGGCCATCGAGAGCGCCCACGCGCTGGCCGGTGCCCTGGAGGTCGGCAGGGAGCTGGGCAAGGACGGCCTGATCGTCGTCAACCTGTCCGGCCGCGGCGACAAGGACATGGACACCGCCGCCCGCTACTTCGGCCTCTACGACACCGACGCCGAGGTGGCCGCCAACGAAGCCGACACCGCCGAGATCGAGGGGGACGCCAAGTGAGCGGGAACATCCAGCTGTTGACCGACACCCTCGCCGGTGCCAGGGCCGAGGGCCGGTCCGCGCTCATCGCCTACCTCCCGGCCGGCTTCCCGACCGTGGACGGCGGCATCGAGGCGATCAAGGCCGTCTTCGACGGCGGCGCCGACGTCGTCGAGGTCGGCCTGCCGCACAGCGACCCGGTGCTCGACGGCCCGGTCATCCAGACCGCCGACGACATCGCCCTGCGCGGCGGCGTCAAGATCGCCGACGTCATGCGCACGGTCAGGGAGGCGCACGAGGCCACCGGCAAGCCGGTGCTCGTCATGACGTACTGGAACCCCATCGACCGGTACGGCGTGGAGCGCTTCACCGCCGAGCTGGCCGAGGCGGGCGGCGCCGGCTGCATCCTGCCCGACCTGCCGGTCCAGGAGTCGGCGCTGTGGCGGGAGCACGCCGAGAAGCACGGACTCGCGACGGTCTTCGTCGTGGCGCCGAGCAGCAAGGACGAGCGGCTCGCCCAGATCACCGCGGCGGGCAGCGGCTTCGTCTACGCCGCCTCCCTCATGGGCGTCACCGGCACCCGTGACTCCGTCGGTGCGCAGGCCCAGGACCTGGTCCAGCGCACCCGCGGCACCGGCACCGAGCTGCCCGTCTGCGTCGGGCTCGGCGTCTCCGACGCGGCCCAGGCCGCCGAGGTCGCCGGCTTCGCCGACGGGGTCATCGTCGGCTCGGCCTTCGTGAAGCGGATGCTGGACGCCCCCGACCACGCCGCCGGCCTCGCGGCGGTCCGCGAGCTGGCCGGTCAGCTGGCGAAGGGCGTGCGCGGACAGGCATAACCGTCTGCGATGTCCCGTATCGGGCGATTCGGTCACTCGAACGAGTGGACCTGGGACCGGGGAGGCGCGCTGCGCCTCCCCGGTTCGTTCTGGGGGTGTGAGCGAGAAGAACCGTGACGGAAAGCGCACCGCCCGGGAGCGACTGGCGGTCGAGCGCGAGAAGCAGAAGGCCGCGGACAAGCGACGGCGGGCGCTGATCGTGGGCGCGAGCGTCGTCTGCGTCCTGGGCCTCGCGGCGGTGATCGGCGTGCTCGCCGCGAACGCCGGTAAGGAGAAGGGCAGCAGCGCGGGCCCGGCCGTGGCACCCTCGGGCGCGCAGGGCAAGGACAGCCTGGCGATCCCGGTCGGCAAGGACGGCGCCAAGTCGACGCTCACCGTCTGGGAGGACTTCCGCTGCCCGGCCTGCCAGGCCTTCGAGGTGGCGTACCGGCCGACGCTCCACGAACTGGCCGACGCCGGCAAGCTCAGAATCGAGTACCGCCTGGTCCGCCTGATCGACGGCAACCTCGGCGGCACCGGCTCGCTGCGCGCCGCCAACGCGGCGGCCTGCGCCCAGGACGCCGGAAAGTTCCGCGACTACCACGACGTGCTGTACGCGAACCAGCCCAAGGAGGAGACCGACGACGCCTTCGCCAACGACGACAAGCTGATCGAGCTGGCCGGCAAGGTCAAGGGCCTGGACACGCCCGCCTTCCGCAAGTGCGTCAAGGACGGCACCCACAACAGCTGGGTGGACAAGTCCAACAAGGCCTTCCAGGCCGGCGGCTTCAGCGGTACGCCCACGGTGCTGCTCGGCGGCAAGAACATCTACCAGGACCGGTCGATGACCCCGGCCAAGCTCAAGGAGATGGTGGAGGCGGCCAACCGCGGGTAAGCGTTTCTCACGCCCCCGTTATGGACCCGTAGCCGGGCTGCTTGCCGTCCCCACGGCCCGGCACGGTAGCGTCGGACCTGCCATGAACCTTGCCTACATCCCCAGCCCGTCGCACGGGGTGCTGTACCTCGGCCCCATCCCGCTGCGCGGCTACGCCTTCTGCATCATCATCGGCGTCTTCATTGCCGTCTGGTACGGCAACAAGCGCTGGATCGCCCGTGGCGGGCAGTCCGGCACGGTCGCCGACATCGCCGTCTGGGCCGTGCCGTTCGGCCTGGTCGGCGGCCGGCTCTACCACGTGATCACGGACTACGAGCTGTACTTCAGCGAGGGCCGTGACTGGGTGGACGCCTTCAAGGTGTGGGAGGGCGGCCTGGGCATCTGGGGCGCGATCGCGCTCGGCGCGCTCGGCGCGTGGATCGGCGCGCGGCGCCGCGGCATCCCGATGCCCGCGTACGCCGACGCCGTCGCGCCCGGCATCGCGTTCGCGCAGGCCATGGGCCGCTGGGGCAACTGGTTCAACCAGGAGCTGTACGGCCGCGAGACCCATCTGCCCTGGGCACTGCACATCACCTCCTCCGAGGGCGGCCGGGTGCCGGGCTACTACCACCCGACCTTCCTCTACGAGTCCCTGTGGTGCATCGGCGTCGCCCTCCTGGTCATCTGGGCCGACCGCCGCTTCAAGCTGGGCCATGGCCGGGCGTTCGCCCTGTACGTCGCCGCGTACTGCGTGGGCCGCGGCTGGATCGAGTACCTGCGCGTCGACGACGCCCACCACATCCTGGGCCTCCGCCTCAACGTCTGGACCGCGCTGATCGTCTTCCTGCTGGCGGTGCTGTACTTCGTGGTGTCGGCGAAGAAGCGGCCGGGGCGGGAAGAGGTCGTCGAACCTGCCGCGGTCGCCTCCGGCGGTGCGGCCGACGGTGCCGTCGACGGTTCGGCCGAGGGCACGGAGGCCGCCGCCGAGGGCGAGGAGAAGGCCGGGGAATCCGAGGAGTCCCCGAAGGACGAGGCGGAGTCGGCCAAGAAGGGCTGACCGCCGGTTGTACGACACCGAGGGCGTCCGGATTCCGTCCGGGCGCCCTCGGCGTGTGTGGGTGCGAAAGAGTTCAGGTTCTGGTGACCAGGGACAGCGTTCGCCGGGCCAGTGCCACCACCGCCGCGTCGATGAAGCGGCCGTCGGGGAGGGCCTGGGCGCCCTCGTGCGCGGTCGCCGCCTTGATCACCGTTTCCGCGTGCTCGATCTCCGCGTCCGTGGGCAGGTAGGCCCGCTCGATCACCGGCAGCTGCCGGGGGTGGATCGCGGCGCGGCCCAGGAAGCCGAGGGTGCGGCCGTGGGCGCAGGACGCGGCGAGGCCGTCCAGGTCGCGGATGTCGGGATGGACCGACTGCGGCGGTGGGGCGAGGCCCGCCGCGCGGGCGGCGACGATCACCCGGGAGCGCGGCCAGTCGAGACCCGCGTCGCCCCGTACCCCCAGGTCGGCCCGGACGTCCGCCTCGCCCAGGGCGATGCCCCGCAGCCCCGGGTGGGCGGTGGCGATGGCGTAGGCGTGCTCGATGCCGAGGGCCGACTCCAGGAGCGCGAAGAGGGGAACCGGCGTGGCCACCGCGACCTGCCGTACCTCGTCCGGGGTCGTCACCTTCGGCAGTCGCAGGCCGGACAGGCCCGGCAGGCCGGCCAGGGCGGTGAGGTCGGCGGCGGCCCAGGGACCGTCCAGGGCGTTGACGCGGACGTGCACCGGGAGCGGCTGCGGCTCGGTGAGGAGGTCCGCGGTGGCCGCGCGGGCGTACCCCTTGCGGTCCGGGGCGACCGCGTCCTCCAGGTCGATCACCACCACGTCGGCGCCGGCCGCCAGCGCCTTGGCCACGACGTGCGGGCGGTCGCCGGGGACGTAGAGCCAGGTGAGCGGGTAGCGGGTCACAGGGCGCCCTCCGCGCGCAGGGCCGCGAGGTCGGCCGGGGTGAGGCCCAGCTCGGTGAGCACGGCGTCGGTGTCGGCGCCGTGCGGGCGGCCGGCCCAGCGGATCGCGCCGGGCGTGGCGGAGAGGCGGAAGAGGACGTTCTGCATGCGCAGCGGTCCCAGCTCCGGGTCGGCGACGGTGGTGACCGTGTCCAGGGCCTGGTACTGGGGGTCGTCCAGGACGTCCCGGACGTCCTGGACCGGGGCTACCGCCGCCTCCGCCTTCTCGAAGGCCGCGAGGACCTCGGCACGGGTGCGGGCCGCGATCCAGGAGCCCACCGCCTCGTCCAGCACGTCGGCGTGCGCCGCACGGTCCGCACCCGTGGCGAACCACGGCTCCTCGATCAGCTCCGGGCGGCCCACCAGCCTGAGCACGCGCTCGGCGACCGACTGCGCGGAGGTGGAGACGGCGACCCAGGTGCCGTCGGCGGTGCGGTAGGTGTTGCGCGGGGCGTTGTTCGCGGAGCGGTTCCCGGTGCGTTCCTGGACGTAGCCGAGCTGGTCGTACCAGGTGGCGTGCGGGCCGAGGACGGACAGGATCGGTTCGATGATCGCCATGTCGACGACCTGCCCCGCGCCGGTGCGCGTCCGCCCGGCCAGCGCCGTCAGCACGGCGTACGCGGTGGCCAGGCCCGCGACCGAGTCGGCGAGGCCGAACGGTGGCAGCGTCGGCGGTGCGTCCGGTTCGCCGGTGACCGCGGCGAAGCCGCTCATCGCCTCGGCGAGGGTGCCGAAGCCGGGGCGGTGCGCGTACGGGCCGAACTGGCCGAAGGCGGTGACCCGGGTGAGGACCAGCCGGGGGTTGGCCGCCGACAGCTCGGGCCAGCCGAGGTCCCACCGCTCCAGGGTGCCGGGGCGGAAGTTCTCGATGACCACGTCGGCGGTGGCCGCGAGCCGCAGCAGGGTGGCCCGGCCACCGGGGGTGGACAGGTCGAGGGTGATGGTCCGCTTGTTGCGGCCGAGCACCTTCCACCACAGGCCGACGCCGTCCTTGGCGGGACCGTGACCGCGGGAGGGGTCGGGCCGCCGGGGATGCTCGACCTTGATCACCTCCGCGCCGAAGTCGCCGAGCAGTGTGGCGGCCATCGGCCCGGCGAAGAGGGTCGCCAGGTCCAGCACCCGCAGGCCGTCCAGGGCCGGACGCGTCCGTGTCGTCGTCCTCATGCGCTGTACTGGGCCTCGATCTCCGGGCGGTACGGCATCGACGCCGACGCCCCTGCCCGCTGCACGGAGATCGCCGCCGCGGCCGCCGCCCAGGACAGGGCCTCCCGCACCGGCTTCTCCTCGGCGAGGGCCACGGCGAGCGCGCCGACGAAGGTGTCGCCCGCGCCCGTGGAGTCGATCGCGGTCACCCGGGGAGCGGGAACCACGAGCGGTTCGGCGTCCCGGGTGACATAGAGGCAGCCCGTGGCGCCCAGGGTGACGGCGACCTCCGGCACCAGGTCCAGCAGGGCGGCTGCCGCGTCGCGCGGGTCGGTGCGGCCGGTGAGGGTGACCGCCTCGTACTCGTTCGGCACCAACAGGTCGGTCGCGGCGAGCAGTTCGGGCGGCAGCGGCTGGGCCGGGGCCGGGGTGAGGACCGTACGGACGCCGTGCCGGCGGGCCGCCTCCGCGCCCGCGACGACCGCGGCCATCGGGATCTCCAGTTGCAGCAGCAGGGCGTCGGCGGTGGCGATCACGCTCTCGTCGCCGGGGGAGAGATGGTCGACGGTGCCGTTCGCGCCCGGGATGACGACGATCGCGTTGCCGCCCTCGTCGTCCACCACGATGTGCGCGGTGCCGGAGTGGCCCTCCACCGTGCGCAGGAAGTCGGTGTCCACACCGGAGTGTTCGAGGGTGTCGCGCAGCCGCACGCCGAAGGCGTCGTTGCCGACCGCGCCGATCATCGAGACGGTGGCGCCGGCGCGGGCCGCGGCGATCGCCTGGTTGGCTCCCTTGCCGCCCGGGATCGTGCGGAACTCCCGTCCCGTCACGGTCTCGCCGCGCTGTGGGGCCTTGGCGACATAGGTGACGAGGTCCATGTTCGTGCTGCCGAGGACGGCGATATGGGTCATGAGCGGGTCGCCTCCAGGTGGGTGAGGTGGGCGAGGGTGTCGAAGCCGGTGCCGTCGAAGTCGGCGACGGTGGTGGCGAGCCGGTTCTTCAGCGGGGCCCGCCAGCGGTCGGGGAGCGCGGCGGGGGTGCCGGCGAGGAGGCCGGCGATGCTGCCGGCGGTAGCCCCGTTGGAGTCGGTGTCCCAGCCGCCCGACACCGCACGGCACACGGAGCCGGTGAAGTCGCCGTCGGCGTGGGTGAGGGCGGCGGCGATCAGGGCGGTGTTGGGGAGGGCGTGGACCCAGTGGTGGGCGGGGGAGTAGACGGCGTGGAGCTCGTCCACGACGTCGTCGAAGTCGCGGGTGACGGTGGCCAGATGGACGGCGTGGTCGAGCGCGGCCGCGAGGCGGGAGCGGGCCGGGACCACCGTACGGCCCGCGCGCAGGCATGCGTGGACGTCGCGGGTGCCGGTGCCGGCGGCCGCGATGACGGCGGCCGTGAACATCGCCGCGTAGACACCGTTGGCGGTGTGGGTGAGGACCGCGTCGCGGTGCGCCTGCGCGGCGGCTGCCGCCGGGTCGCCGGGATTGGTCCAGCCGTGCATGTCGGCGCGGATCAGCGCGCCGATCCACTCGCGGAACGGGTTGCGGTGCCGGGCCGTGTGCGGGGGTTCGATGCCGGTGAGGAGGTTGCGGTGGGCGAGGCGCTCGGCGGTGAAGGTGCGGCCCGGCGGGAGCTCTTCGAGCCAGAGCCGTGCCACGTCGCCGGTGGTGAAGTCCCGGCCGTGGCGCCGGAGCAGGAGGAGGTTGAGGAGGGGGTAGTCCAGGTCGTCGTCCTCGGGCATGCCGTCGATGTTCTCGGCGAGGGAGGTGGCGGCCGAGCGACGGTTCCAGGGGTGGGCGTCCAGCAGCTCCCGGGGGACGCCCTTCGCGGTGAAGTAGCCGGTCAGCGGCCAGTTGCCGGCGGCGCGGGCCAGGGCGCGGATGCCGTCGAGCGGAAGCTTCTCGACGGGCTTGCCGAGGAGACAGCCGATGGCCCGGCCGAGCCAGGCGGCTTCGAGGGCGGCCGGACCGGGGGAGGGGGCGCTTCTCAGGGCCGGCGGGGTGCCGCCGCCGGGTGGCGCCGGCCAGTCCGGGCAGAGGGCCTTGATCCGCTCCAGGTCCGTGGGCTCGTACTCGGACAACCTGCTGGGCAGGTCGGCCAGTTCGTCCAGCAGATCCTCCGCGAGGAGGCGGAGGTAGCGCGAGACGCCGTGCGGGGACGCGCCCGCGCGCTCCGGGGCGTCCGGGCCGCCCGCCGCCCGCCAGCGCGCCTCGACCGCCGACGGCTCGCGCCCGTCCAGACGGGCCTGGCGCAGCTCGTGGCCCAGCAGGTCCTCCGGCTGGACCCAGGTCAGTCGGAGCACGGCAGGCCTCCGAGCGTGCGGAACGCCTGCTCATGGGCGCGCCGGCGGCGCACGTCCCGGTCGAAGATCTCGCGCGCGACCTCGGTGAGCGTCCGGGCCGGTGCCCACAGGTCCAGGCGGCTGGCGTCCGCGACCGTCTTCGCCCACTCCTCGGGGACGGGCGAGCCGAGCGCGCCCGCGAGGGCGCCGGCCATCGTGGCGATCGAGTCGCAGTCCCGGCCGTAGTTGACCGAGCCGAGCACCGCGTGCCGGTAGTCGCCGCCGGACACGACCAGCATGCCCAGCGCGACGGGGAGCTCCTCGACGGAGTGCAGCCGGGAGGGGCGGCGGGCGGCGAGGGAAGGGGCGCGGTAGTCCGGGCCGACGGTGTCGTACGGGGCCACCGCCGCGCGCAGCGGGCCGAGCGCCGACTCGAAGTCCCGGTACCGGGCGGCGACTTCGCAGACCTTCTCGATCGCCGTGCGGGTGCCGTCCTTCGCCAGGGACAGACAGGCGGCCACGACCGAGTCCGGGGTCGCGCCGGGTGCGGTCGCGGCGGCGACGGCCGCGGCGAGGACTCCGGCCGCCTCCCGGCCGTACGACGACTGGTGCGCGCCGGTGACGTCCAGCGCCTCGGCGTAGCCGGCGGCCGGGTTGGCCGCGTTGACCAGGCCGACCGGGGCCATGTACATCGCGGCACCGCAGTTGACGATGTTGCCGACGCCCGCCTCCCGGGGATCGGCGTGCCCGTAGGCGAGCCGGGTCACCAGCCACTTCTCGGCGAGGAAGAGGCGGTGCAGCGGCAGCGCCTCGGCCTCCAGCTCCGGGATCCAGCGCGGGTTGGTCATCAGGTCGGGGACCAGGTGGTCGGCGACGGCGTAGGCGTCGAGGTGGTCGCGGACGCGGTCGTAGACCCGGACCAGCGCGTGCGTCATCAGGGTGTCGTCGGTGACGTGGCCGTCGCCCTTGTGGTACGGGGCGATGGGGCGGGCGGTGCGCCAGGCGTCGCCGTGCCAGGGGCCGACGATGCCGTGGACCCGGCCGCCGTGGCGCTCGGCGATCCGGTCGGGGGAGTAGCCCTCGACCGGGCCGCCGAGGGCGTCGCCGACGGCGGCGCCGACCAGGGCGCCGGTGATGCGGTCGGCGAGGCTGTGCGCGGGGGCCCCGCCGCTTTCGTCTTCTTTGGGTCCTTTGGATCCTTTGGAGTCCTTGGGCGTCATGCCCCGAATCATCCTCCTGGACGTGCCGGTTGTGCGGCTTCCAGGAGTCCGGCGAGTTCCACCAGGTCGGTGCCGGTGAGGCGGGGCAGGGTGCAGCCGGGCAGGATGCGGCAGGCGTCCCGCCAGGTCCGCGGGATGGCCGCGCCGCCGCCCAGGGCGCCGGTGAGCGCGCCCACCAGGGCGGGGGCGGAGTCGGCGACCCGGGACAGACAGGCGGCGGCGGGTACGGCCTCGGCGATACGGCCCCCGGCGGCGCCGGCCAGGGCGAGGGCGACGGGGACGGTCTCGGCGGCGGCGATGCCGTAGCTGTAGACGTGGTCGACGATCTGGTGTTCGAGGAGGGGTACGAGGGCGAAGGCGGACTCGCTGTCCTCGGCCAGGGCGAGGGCGTGGCGGGTGTTGCGGCCGATCTCCGTGTCCGGCGGGAGTTCGGCGAGCGCGGCGGTGACACAGGTGTCCGTGTCGGCGTCGGCGAGGGCGAGCGACAGGGCCGCCGCCATGGCCCGCGCGCCGTGCACGCCGTCGCCGTCCTGGGTGTAGCGGGCGTCGAACTCGGCGAGCGCGGCGGCCTGTTGCGGGTCGCCGCGATGGGCCACGGCGAGGACGCAGGCGCGGACGCAGGCCGCGTCGTCGAAGTAGTGCGGGTTGTCGTGGCCGGTGGCGGGCGGGCGCAGGCCGGTGGCGAGGTTGCCGAGGCCGGCGCGGACGGAGATACGGGCGCGCAGGGGCAGTACGGCGGACTCGACCTCCGGGGCGCGCTCCGCGGCGGCGGCGACCTCGGAGGCCACGGCGGTCCAGGTCAGGTCGATGGCGGCGCGCATACGGCGGGCCCGGCTGAGGTCGCCGAGGACGTCGTCGTCGCCGGCCCGCAAAACCGCCTCCGCGGCGAACACCGCCCACTCGGCGTCGTCGGAGGGGCCGAGGCGGAGGGGCTCCGGGGACTGGTTGAGGGCGATCGGCACGGGGAGTGTCGTGGTCGCGTTCTGCTCGGCGAAGGTGTCCAGCTCGCGGGTGAGGCGGCGGGTCCACTCGGGCATCCGGACGGCCCGGTGCCGGGCGGCGGGCCATCCGGCGGCGTCGCCCGCGGCGAGGCCCAGCAGAAGCCCCTCGATCCGGCGCGGTGTCATGACCGGCCCTCGCTGTCCGGCTGCCCGGGGTTTCCGGCC
Source organism: Streptomyces sp. NPDC046727 (assembly GCF_040645635.1). Classification (NCBI taxonomy): domain Bacteria; kingdom Bacillati; phylum Actinomycetota; class Actinomycetes; order Kitasatosporales; family Streptomycetaceae; genus Streptomyces; species Streptomyces sp. NPDC046727. The sequence continues at coordinate 235,003 of NZ_JBEYYR010000010.1, read as the reverse complement.
CCGACCAGGGGGCCCTGCCCCCTGGACCCCCGGTCCTTCGCCCACCCTCCCGCACGCTCGGCTTCGCCCGCGCGGGGGGACCCCCATCCCGGCTCGGTGGGCCGGGAGGCGGCGGCGAGAGGCTCTTCCGGCACCAGGAGGTCGGCCACGTCGAGGACGTGGTGGCCGGACATGGACGGCAGGCAGCGGCCCCGGGCCGGGGCGATGGCCGCGGCCCATTCCGGTGGGACGGCCGAGAGGCCCTGGGTCGCGCCGGACAGCGCGCCCGCCACCGCCGCCGTCGTGTCCGCGTCGCGGCCCATGTTGACGGCCGTCAGGACCGCTTCCCGGAAGTCGCCGTCGGCCGCCGCGTACGCGCCGAAGGCGAGGGCGACCGCTTCGGGGGCCAGGTCGGTCCAGGGGTAGCCGCCGATGACGACCGCGGAGCGGACCGCGCGTTCGCCGTGGTGGGCCACCGCCACCGCGCGCCGCAGCGAGCGCGCCGTCCAGGAGTCGTCCGGGACGACCGCGAGGGCCGCGGCGATCACCACCGGAACCGTCGCTCCGGTCATCGCCGCCGCCACGCCCGCCGCGACCGCCTGGCCGCCGTAGATGCCCTCCCCCTCGTGGCTGACCGAGCCGTCGATCGCCACCAGACGGGCCGCCTCTGCGGGCCGCCCGGCCGCGAAGACGCCGAAGGGCGCCGCCCGCATCGCCAGGCCGTCGCTCCAGGCGTGCCGGTGCTGGGCGGAGATGGGCGCGGCCAGGCCGCGGCGCAGGTTCTCCAGGGTGCCGCGCTCGCTGAAGCCCGCGCCGCGGAAGGGACCCTCGGCCCGGTCGGCGATCCACTCGTGCCAGGCCGCCTCCGCATCCGCCGGGGTGAGCGCCGAGCCGTGCCGGGCCAGCAGCAGACCGGAGAAGATCGCGTACTCGGTGTCGTCCGTGCCGCAGGGCCGCTCGGTCACGTACCCGGTGATCCGGCCCCAGCGGGCGCGGATCTCGGACGGCTTGAGGTTCTCCGCCGGGGCCCCGAGCGCGTCGCCGACGGCCAGGCCGAGCAGCGCGCCGCGGGCCCGCTCCCGCAGCCCGGTGGCGTCCCCGGGCGCCGGGACCGGGGGAGTGCAGGCGATCGATGCCATGGGCGGCCTCCTTCGGCGGGGTCACGGGACCCTTTGCGGATGTGTCCCACGGGAGGCGATCGGGCGAGCGCGCAGGGGGCTTCTGTCACCCGCTCGGCATCTGAGCTGACAATCGCACATATGAGCCCGCGGCAGGGAAATCGCAGGTTAGCCCAGCCTTTCCTTGCTGGCGAAGGGGGAATGATGGGCGTAGATTTTGGGTTGTCGAAAAGTAGAACGCGTCCAAACTTAGCTTTGGCTAAGCTTTCCTGGGGGTCCGCATGGCGATCATCGAAACCGAGGCCGCGCTGCACGAAGCGCATCGGGACAACCACACGCACCGCGATGTCAACGGAGGCTGGCTGCGGCCCGCCGTCTTCGGCGCCATGGACGGTCTCGTCTCCAACCTCGCCCTGATGACGGGCGTGGCCGGCGGATCCGTGAGCCAGCAGACCATCATCATCACCGGCCTCGCGGGGCTCGCCGCCGGCGCCTTCTCCATGGCGGCCGGCGAGTACACCTCCGTCGCCTCCCAGCGCGAACTCGTCGAGGCGGAACTCGACGTCGAGCGCCGTGAGCTGCGCAAGCACCCGCAGGACGAGGAGGACGAGCTCGCCGCGCTGTACGTGGCCCGCGGGGTCGAGCCGGCGCTCGCCCGGCAGGTGGCCCGGCAGCTGTCCCAGGACCCCGAGCAGGCCCTGGAGATACACGCCCGCGAGGAGCTGGGCATCGACCCCGGCGACCTGCCCTCGCCGCTGGTCGCCGCCGTGTCGTCGTTCGGGTCGTTCGCCCTCGGCGCCCTGCTGCCCGTACTGCCGTACCTGCTCGGCGCGACCGCGCTCTGGCCCGCCGTGCTGCTGGCGCTCGCCGGGCTCTTCGGGTGCGGTGCCGTGGTGGCCAAGGTGACCGCGCGCAGCTGGTGGTTCAGCGGTCTGCGGCAGCTCGCGCTCGGTGGTGCGGCGGCCGGTGTGACGTACGCCCTGGGCACCCTGTTCGGAACGGCCGTAGGATAGCCCGACCGGAACCTATGCGTTGGGCCGCATGAGTATCCGTTACTCGCTGGTTTCGAATGCTTAACCACCGGGCATGAGCCGTAAGCGCTGTGGGCAATGAGGCCTGCGGCGCACTCGCGGGATGGGTGAAGGTGCTCCTCCCGCTCCCCCAGGGCCGGCGGACGCCGATCTGATCGATCTTGTCCCGCTCGGTCCCCCCATACTTTTCACCGCCGCCGTGCGGTGCCTGCCGCCACCCTGCGGCACCTGCTGCAAACCCGTGCAGCGTCCGCATGTTGGAACGCAGTATCCGGTTCCCGGTAGTGCCTCCATCATGTAACCTGCACGAAATTTCGCCACACTCCGCAGAGGGCCAACGTCGTCCCTCGGCACCTGCCACATGCCATATGACGACGACGGGAGAGCCGATGCGTACGCCGCGCCAGCCGTCCCAGCATTCCGCGAACGGTCAGAACTGGTCGTTCATGGATGCTCGCCCTGCTGCGCAGGGTATGTACGACCCCCGCAACGAACACGACGCGTGCGGCGTCGGTTTCGTCGCCACCCTCACCGGCGAGGCGTCCCACACCCTGGTCGAGCAGGCGCTCACCGTGCTGCGCAACCTGGAGCACCGTGGTGCCACCGGCTCCGAGCCGGACTCCGGCGACGGCGCGGGCATCCTCTCCCAGGTGCCGGACGCCTTCTTCCGCGAGGTGGCCGGATTCGACCTTCCCGCCGCCGGTTCCTATGCGGTAGGCATTGCCTTCCTGCCGGTGGAGGGGACCGACGGTGCCGTCTCACGTATTGAGACGATCGCCGCCGAGGAGGGCCTGACGGTCCTCGGCTGGCGCGAGGTTCCGGTCGCCCCGGAGCTGCTGGGCGCCACCGCCCGCTCCACCATGCCGGTCTTCCGGCAGATCTTCGTCGCCGACGGCGCCAGCGAGGGCATCGCGCTGGACCGCAAGGCGTTCGTGCTGCGCAAGCGCGCCGAGCGCGAGGCCGGGGTCTACTTCCCGTCCCTGTCCGCCCGGACGATCGTCTACAAGGGCATGCTGACCACCGGCCAGCTGGAGCCCTTCTTCCCGGACCTGTCCGACCGCCGCTTCGGCTCCGCGGTCGCGCTCGTGCACTCCCGGTTCTCCACCAACACCTTCCCGTCGTGGCCGCTCGCGCACCCGTACCGCTTCGTCGCGCACAACGGTGAGATCAACACCGTCAAGGGCAACCGCAACTGGATGCGCGCCCGCGAGTCGCAGCTGGTCTCCGACCTGTTCGGCGACAAGGGCCTGGACCGGATCTTCCCCGTCTGTACGCCGGACGCCTCCGACTCGGCCTCCTTCGACGAGGTCCTCGAACTGCTGCACCTGGGCGGCCGCTCGCTGCCGCACTCCGTGCTGATGATGATCCCGGAGGCATGGGAGAACCACGCCTCCATGGACCCGGCCCGGCGTGCCTTCTACGGCTTCCACTCCACGATGATGGAGCCCTGGGACGGCCCCGCCTGCGTCACCTTCACCGACGGCACCCAGGTCGGCGCCGTGCTCGACCGCAACGGCCTGCGCCCGGGCCGCTACTGGGTCACCGACGACGGCCTCGTCGTCCTCGGCTCCGAGGTCGGCGTCCTCGACATCGACCCGGCCAAGGTCGTCCGCAAGGGCCGTCTGCAGCCCGGCAAGATGTTCCTCGTCGACACCGCCGAGCACCGCATCATCGAGGACGACGAGATCAAGGCGTCCCTCGCCGCCGAGCAGCCGTACGCCGAATGGCTGGAGGCCGGCGAGATCGAGCTGGGCGACCTGCCCGAGCGCGAGCACATCGTCCACACCCACGCCTCGGTCACCCGCCGCCAGCAGACCTTCGGCTACACCGAGGAGGAGCTGCGCGTCATCCTGGCGCCGATGGCCAAGTCCGGCGCCGAGCCGATCGGCTCCATGGGCACGGACTCGCCGATCGCGGCCCTGTCCGAGCGCCCGCGGCTGCTCTTCGACTACTTCACCCAGCTGTTCGCGCAGGTCACCAACCCGCCGCTGGACGCCATCCGGGAAGAGCTGGTGACGAGTCTGCGCTCGTCCCTGGGCCCGCAGGGCAACCTGCTCGACCCGACCGCCGCCTCCTGCCGGTCCGTCGTGCTGCCCTTCCCGGTGATCGACAACGACGAGCTGGCCAAGCTCATCCACATCAACGCCGACGGCGACATGCCCGGCTTCAAGGCCGCGACCCTCTCCGGTCTGTACCGGGTCTCCGGCGGCGGTGACGCCCTCGCCGCCCGCATCGAGGAGATCTGCGCCGAGGCCGACGCCGCCATCGAGAACGGCGCCCGGCTGATCGTCCTGTCGGACCGCCACTCGGACGCCGAGCACGCGCCGATCCCGTCGCTGCTGCTCACCGCGGCCGTCCACCACCACCTCATCCGCACCAAGCAGCGCACCCACGTGGGCCTGCTGGTCGAGGCCGGCGACGTCCGCGAGGTCCACCACGTCGCCCTGCTCATCGGCTTCGGCGCCGCGGCCGTGAACCCGTACCTGGCGATGGAGTCCGTCGAGGACCTGGTCCGCGCGGGCACCTTCCTGTCGGACATCGAGGCCGAGAAGGCCATCCGCAACCTGATCTACGCCCTCGGCAAGGGCGTCCTGAAGGTCATGTCCAAGATGGGCATCTCCACCGTCGCCTCCTACCGCGGCGCCCAGGTCTTCGAGGCCGTCGGCCTGGACGAGGCCTTCGTGGAGAAGTACTTCAACGGCACCGCCACCAAGATCGGCGGCGTCGGCATCGACGTCATCGCCGAGGAGGTCGCCGCCCGCCACGCCAAGGCCTACCCCGCCTCCGGCATCGCCCCGGCGCACCGCGCGCTGGAGATCGGCGGCGAGTACCAGTGGCGCCGCGAGGGCGAGCCGCACCTGTTCGACCCGGAGACGGTCTTCCGCCTCCAGCACTCCACGCGCACCGGCCGCTACGACATCTTCAAGAAGTACACGGACCGCGTGAACGAGCAGTCCGAGCGGCTCATGACGCTCCGCGGGCTGTTCGGCTTCAAGTCCGACCGCCCCTCGATCCCCCTCGACGAGGTCGAGCCGGTCTCCGAGATCGTCAAGCGGTTCTCGACGGGCGCCATGTCGTACGGCTCCATCTCCAAGGAGGCGCACGAGACCCTCGCCATCGCCATGAACCAGCTGGGCGGCAAGTCCAACACCGGTGAGGGCGGCGAGGACCCGGAGCGCCTGTACGACCCGGCGCGCCGGTCCAGCATCAAGCAGGTCGCCTCCGGCCGCTTCGGTGTCACCTCCGAGTACCTGGTCAACGCGGACGACATCCAGATCAAGATGGCCCAGGGCGCCAAGCCCGGCGAGGGCGGCCAGCTGCCCGGCCACAAGGTGTACCCGTGGGTCGCCAAGACGCGTCACTCGACCCCGGGTGTCGGTCTGATCTCGCCGCCGCCGCACCACGACATCTACTCGATCGAGGACCTGGCCCAGCTGATCCACGACCTGAAGAACGCGAACCCGCAGGCGCGGATTCACGTCAAGCTGGTCTCCGAGGTCGGCGTCGGCACGGTCGCCGCGGGTGTCTCCAAGGCGCACGCGGACGTCGTGCTCATCTCCGGTCACGACGGCGGCACGGGTGCCTCCCCGCTGACCTCGCTGAAGCACGCCGGTGGCCCCTGGGAGCTGGGCCTCGCCGAGACCCAGCAGACCCTGCTGCTCAACGGCCTGCGCGACCGGATCGTCGTGCAGACCGACGGCCAGCTGAAGACCGGCCGTGACGTGGTCATCGCCGCGCTGCTCGGCGCCGAGGAGTTCGGTTTCGCGACCGCGCCGCTCGTCGTCTCCGGCTGCGTGATGATGCGCGTCTGCCACCTGGACACCTGCCCGGTCGGCATCGCCACCCAGAACCCGGTCCTGCGCGACCGCTTCGCCGGCAAGGCCGAGTACGTGGTGAACTTCTTCCAGTTCATCGCCGAGGAGGTCCGCGAGATCCTCGCCGAGCTGGGCTTCCGCTCCATCGAGGAGGCCGTCGGCCACGCCGAGGCACTCGACGTCCACCGGGCCGTCGACCACTGGAAGGCGCAGGGCCTGGACCTGGAGCCGCTGTTCCACGTGCCCGACCTGCCCGAGGGCGCGGTCCGCCACCGGATCGTCGAGCAGGACCACGGCCTGGAGAAGGCGCTCGACAACGAGCTGATCAAGCTCGCCGCCGACGCGCTCGCCGCATCGGACGCCACCGAGGCCCAGCCGGTGCGCGCCCAGGTCGCCATCCGCAACATCAACCGCACGGTCGGCACCATGCTCGGCCACGAGGTGACGAAGAAGTTCGGCGGCGCGGGCCTGCCCGACGACACCATCGACATCACCTTCACCGGCAGCGCCGGCCAGTCCTTCGGCGCGTTCCTGCCGCGCGGCGTCACGCTGCGCCTGGAGGGCGACGCCAACGACTACGTCGGCAAGGGCCTCTCCGGCGGCCGTGTGATCGTCCGCCCGGACCGGGCCGCCGACCACCTCGCCGAGTACTCGACCATCGCGGGCAACACCATCGCCTACGGCGCCACCGGCGGCGAGCTGTTCCTGCGCGGCCGTACCGGTGAGCGGTTCTGCGTCCGCAACTCCGGCGCGCTGGTCGTCTCGGAGGGCGTGGGCGACCACGGCTGCGAGTACATGACCGGTGGTCGCGCGGTCGTCCTCGGCCCGACCGGCCGCAACTTCGCGGCGGGCATGTCCGGCGGCATCGCGTACGTCATCGACCTCGACCGCGACAACGTCAACGTCGGCAACGCCGGCTCGGTCGAGACGCTGGACGACTCGGACAAGCAGTGGCTGCACGACGTGGTGCGCCGCCACGCCGAGGAGACCGGCTCGACGGTCGCCGAGAAGCTGCTGGCCGACTGGGACGCGGCCGTGGCCCGGTTCAGCAAGATCATCCCCAGCACGTACAAGGCAGTGCTCGCCGCCAAGGACGCCGCCGAGCGAGCCGGTCTGACCGAGACCGAGATCACCGAGAAGATGATGGAGGCGGCGATCAATGGCTGACCCGAAGGGCTTCCTGAACCACGGCCGTGAGGTCGCCAAGACCCGTCCCGTCGGTGAGCGCGTCAAGGACTGGAACGAGGTCTACGTCCCCGGCTCCCTGCTGCCGATCATCAGCAAGCAGGCCAGCCGGTGCATGGACTGCGGCATCCCGTTCTGCCACAACGGCTGTCCGCTGGGGAACCTGATCCCCGAGTGGAACGACTACGCCTACCGCGAGGACTGGGCGGCGGCCCAGGAGCGCCTGCACGCGACCAACAACTTCCCGGAGTTCACCGGTCGCCTCTGCCCGGCCCCCTGCGAGTCGGCGTGCGTGCTCGGCATCAACCAGGCACCGGTCACCATCAAGAACGTCGAGGTCTCGATCATCGACAAGGCGTGGGAGACCGGGGACGTCGCCCCGCAGATCCCCGAGCGCCTGTCCGGCAAGACGGTCGCGGTCATCGGCTCGGGCCCGGCGGGTCTCGCCGCCGCCCAGCAGCTCACCCGGGCCGGCCACACGGTCGCCGTCTACGAGCGCGCGGACCGCGTCGGAGGCCTCCTCCGGTACGGCATCCCCGAGTTCAAGATGGAGAAGCGGCACATCAACCGCCGTATCGAGCAGATGCGTGCGGAGGGCACCCGCTTCCGCACCGGCGTCGAGGTCGGCCGGGACATCAACGCCCGCGACCTGAAGAAGCGGTACGACGCGATCGTGATCGCCGCCGGCGCCACGACCGCCCGTGACCTCCCGGTCCCCGGCCGCGAGCTCAAGGGCGTCTACCAGGCGATGGAGTACCTGCCGCTGGCCAACAAGGTCCAGGAGGGCGACTACGTCACCGCCCCGATCTCGGCCGAGGGCAAGCACGTCGTCGTCATCGGCGGCGGTGACACCGGCGCGGACTGCGTGGGCACCGCCCACCGCCAGGGCGCGGCCTCCGTCACCCAGCTGGAGATCATGCCCCGTCCGAACGACGAGCGGCACGCGACCAACCAGCCCTGGCCGACCTTCCCGATGCTCTACAAGGTCACCTCGGCGCACGAGGAGGGCGGCGAGCGGGTCTACTCCGTCTCCACGACCCACTTCGAGGGCGACGAGGACGGCAATGTGCAGTGGCTGCACCTGGCCGAGGTGGAGTTCGTGGACGGCAAGCTGACCCAGAAGCCGGGCACCGAGCGCAGGATCCCGGCCCAGCTGGTCACCCTCGCCATGGGCTTCACCGGCACCGACCGGGAGAACGGCCTGGTGGAGCAGTTTGGTCTAGACCTCGATGAGCGCGGTAACATCGCCCGCGACGCCGACTTCCAGACCAACGTGCCGGGTGTGTTCGTCGCCGGTGACGCCGGCCGCGGCCAGTCCCTCATCGTGTGGGCGATCGCGGAGGGCCGCTCGGCCGCCCGCGGAGTCGACCGCCACCTGACCGGTGCCAGCGACCTGCCGGCCCCGATCCGCCCGACGGACCGCGCCCTGGCGGTCTGACGGCACCCCGAGAACGTCCCGTACAACGGCGTGCGGAACACTGACGACGCCTGCCCCGTCCCCGACCGGACCCGGGCAGGCGTCGTCGCATGTCCGCACGTCGAGGGGGAGCCATGGCCGCGATCAGTCTGCGCAAGGTGGAGGAGACCGCGCCCGCCCTCGTCGGCGCCTACAGGTCGGCCGGGGTGTCGCTGCGCAAACACGGCCTGGACGGGCTGCGGGCCGCCGTCTACCTCGTCGTCGACTACTCGGGCTCGATGAAGCCCTACTACAAGGACGGCAGTGTCCAGGCGCTCGCCGACCGGGTGCTGGGCCTGTCGGCGCACCTGGACGACGACGGGCGCGTGCCCGTGGTGTTCTTCTCCACGGACGTCGACGCCGTCACCGACATCGCCCTCGCCGGACACCAGGGCCGCGTCGAGCGGATCGTGGCCGGGCTCGGGCACATGGGGAAGACCAGCTACCACCTGGCCATGGACGCCGTCATCGACCACTACCTGGACAGCGGCGCCACCGCCCCCGCCCTGGTCGTCTTCCAGACCGACGGCGGCCCGGTCAACAAGCTCGCCGCCGAGCGCTATCTGTGCAAGGCGGCCAGGCTCCCGCTGTTCTGGCAGTTCATCGGCTTCGGCGACCCGGGCAGCCGGCAGTTCGAGTTCCTGCGGAAGCTGGACGAACTGGCGGTGCCCGGCAAGCGGATCCTGGACAACGCCGGCTTCTTCCACGCGGGCGAGGACCCGCGGCGGGTCTCCGACGCCGAGCTGTACGACCGGCTCGTCGGCGAGTTCCCGAAGTGGCTCTCGGCCGCCCGCGCGGCGGGCGTCGTACGGCACTCCTAGAGCCCCTCCGCGAGCACCAGGTCACGGCACTCCTGAGGCGTGCCCCACGCCGAGCGCAGCGCCCGCGCCTTGGTCAGCCACAGCGACAGGTCGTACTCCGCCGTGTACCCGATCGCGCCGTGCAGATGCAGCGCCGTACGGGCCGTGCCGTACGCCGCCTCGCACGCGGTGAGCTTGGCCGCCGCCACCTCCGCCGGGCGCAGGGACAGCGCCGCGCCGAACAGCAGGGGCCGGGCGAACTCCAGGGCGGTCTTCGCGTCGGCCAGGCGGTGCTTGACCGCCTGGAAGGAGCCGATGGCCACCCCGAACTGGGTGCGCCGGCGGACGTAGGCGACGGTACGGTCGAGCAGGGCGAGGCCGAGGCCGAGGGCCTGGGCCGCGGTGGCCAGCCGGATCCAGGTGAGCGCCCGGTCGTACGGCGCGTCGGCGGTGAGGAGTTCGCCGGCGGGGGCGAGCGGGGTCAGCCGGCGGGCCGGGTCCAGGGAGCGGCGCACCGGGCCGGGGGCCTGCGTGCAGAGGTACAGGCCGTCGGGGCCGGGGGACAGGCGCAGCGAGGCCGCGTCGCCGTCGACGGCGTATCCGCCGGGCGCCGCCACCGTCGCCAGGTCCGTCCCGCCCACGAGCGCGGGCAGGAAGCGCCCCGCCAGCGGGGGCTCGCCGAGGAGCACGGCCGCCCCGGCCGTCTCCGCGAGCGGACCGGGCACCGCGTGCCGGCCCAGCTCCACGAACGCCACCGCCAGTTCCACCGGACGCGGCCCCAGCCCGCCGTACTCCTCCGGCACCGCGAGAGCGAACACCCCGGCCCCGGCGATCCGCGACCACAGCGCGCGCCCGCGCGCGTGGTCGCCGCGGCTCCAGTCCCGGATCACCGCCGGGGTGTCCGCGGCGGTCAGCAGCGCGTGCAGCGAATCGGCGAAGGCTCGCTGGTCGGCGTCGAGGAGGAAGCGCATCAGCGGCGTCCCTTCGGCAGGCCGAGGAGCCGCTCGGCGACGATGTCCCGCTGGATCTCGTTCGTGCCCGCGTAGATGGGCCCGGCCAGGGAGAAGACGTACCCCTCGGACCAGGCGCCGTCCGCCAGTTCGCCCTCCGTGCCCAGCAGATCGAGCGCCGTCTCGTGCAGGGCGAGGTCCAGCTCGGACCAGAACACCTTGTTCATGCTGGACTCCGGGCCGAGCCGGTCGCCGCCCTGGACCCGGGAGGCGGCGGAGTAGGTGAACAACTGGTAGGCACGGGCCGCGACGAGGGCGTCGGCGACCCGGGCGCGGGCGTGCTCCGGCGACCCCTGGGCCCGCCACAGCTCCCGCAGCCGCGCGGCCGAGGCGAGGAAGCGGCCCGGGGAGCGCAGGGTGAGCCCGCGTTCGTTGCCCGCCGTGGACATCGCGATCCGCCAGCCCTGGCCCGGCTCGCCGATCACGTCCTCGTCCGGGACGAACACGTCGTCCAGGAACAGCTCGGCGAAGGCGGGCCTGCCGTCCAGGCGGCCGATCGGGCGGACGGTGACCCCGGGCGCCCGCAGATCGAACATCAGGTACGTGAGCCCCTGGTGCGGCTCGGCGGCGTGGCGATCGCTGCGGAACAGCCCGAAGGCCCGGTCCGCGAAGGCCGCCCGCGACGACCAGGTCTTCTGCCCGCGCAAGCGCCAGCCGCCGTCCGTCCGGACCGCGCGGGAGGCGAGCGCGGCGAGGTCGGAGCCCGCCTCCGGCTCGGACCAGGCCTGCGCCCAGACCACCTCGCCCGTGGCCATCGGCGGCAGCACACGCGCGCGTTGCTCCTCCGTGCCGTACTCGAAGAGCGTCGGCGCGAGCAGACTGACGCCGTTCTGCCCGACCCGCCCCGGCGCGCCCGCCGCCCAGTACTCCTCCTCGAACACCAGCCAGCGCAGCAGGCCGGCGTCCCGCCCGCCGTACCGCTCCGGCCAGGACACCACCGACCAGCGGTCCGCGGCCAGTTCGGCCTCCCACGCGCGGTGCGCCGCGAAGCCCTCCGCCGTCTCCAGGGACGGCAGCGGCGTGCGCGGGACGTGCGCCTCCAGCCAGGCCCTGGCCTCGGCGCGGAACTCCTCGTCGGCCCTGGAATGGGACAGGTCCACCACCGTCACCGCCCTTCCCTAACAAGTGTTTGGTAGGTTAGCGTGCCCCTATGACAGGCGTCGAGAGCCCGGTCTACGAACCCGGGCACGGACTGCTGCGCGGGCGCACCGCCGTCATCACCGCGGCGGCCGGCACCGGCATCGGCGGGGCCACCGCGCGCCGCTTCCTGGAGGAGGGCGCGCGGGTCCTGATCAGCGACGCCCACCGGCGCCGGCTGAAGGAGCACGAGGCCGAGCTGGCCCGGGAGTTCCCCGGCGCGGTCACCGCGGTGCCGTGCGACGTCACCGACGAGGCCCAGGTGCGGGCCCTGTTCGACGCGGCCGTGGCCGCGCACGGGCGGCTGGACGTCGTCGTCAACAACGCCGGGCTCGGCGGCACTTCGCCCCTCGTCGACATGACGGACGAGCAGTGGTCCCGCGTCCTGGACGTCACCCTGAACGGCACCTTCCGCTGCACCCGGGCCGCCCTGCGCGCCCTGCGCGGGACCGGCGGCGGGGTGATCGTCAACAACGCCTCCGTCGTCGGCTGGCGCGCCCAGGCCGGGCAGGCCCACTACGCCGCCGCCAAGGCCGGCGTGATGGCGCTGACCCGGTGCGCGGCGATCGAGGCCGCCGCGTACGGCGTGCGGGTCAACGCGGTCGCCCCCAGCCTCGCCATGCACCCCCATCTGGAGAAGGTCACCTCCGCCGCCCTGCTCGCCGAGCTGACCGAACGGGAGGCCTTCGGGCGGTACGCGGAGCCCTGGGAGGTGGCCAACGTGATCGTCTTCCTCGCCTCCGGCTACTCCTCCTACCTGACCGGCGAGGTCGTCGCCGTCAGCAGCCAGCACCCCTGACGACCGGAGCAGATCACAATGGGTGTGTGCCGACCAAGAAGAAGCCCCAGGTGACCGCGGCAGCGGCCCGGCGCGGAGAACTCCTCAACACCGCCGCCGAGGTCTTCGCCGAGCACGGCTACAACGCCACCACCGTCCGCAGGATCGCCGACCACGCCGGGATGCTCGCGGGCAGTCTCTACTACCACTTCGACTCCAAGGAGTCGATGCTCGAGGAGATCCTGCGCACCTTCCTCGACGAGCTGTGGGACGGCTACGACACCGTCCTCGCCTCCGGACTCGGCCCCCGCGAGACGCTGGAGGCGCTGGTCACCGAGTCCTTCCGGGAGATCGACCGGCACCGCGCGGCCGTCGCGATCTACCAGAAGGAGAGCAAGCAGCTCGTCGACCAGGACCGGTTCGCCTTCCTCGCCGAGTCCCAGCGCCGGTTCGAGCAGGCCTGGCTCAGCACGCTGGAGCGCGGGGTCGCCGAGCGGGTCTTCCGCGCGGACCTGGACGTCCGGCTCACCTACCGGTTCGTGCGCGACACCGTGTGGGTCGCCGCCTCCTGGTACCGCCCGGGCGGCCGGCACAGCCCCGAGGAGATCGCCCGCCAGTACCTGTCGATGGTGCTGGACGGGATCGCCGTACGTGCATAGCCCTTTCCTCACGAGGGAGTTGTCATGCCCGAGGCCTACATCGTCGAAGCGGTCCGCACACCGGTCGGGCGGCGCGGGGGAGGACTGAGTGCCGTCCACCCGGCCGACCTCGGCGCGCACGTGCTGAAGGCGCTGGTGGAGCGCTCCGGGATCGACCCGGCCGCCGTGGAGGACGTGGTCTTCGGCTGCCTGGACACGGTGGGGCCGCAGGCCGGGGACATCGCCCGCACCTGCTGGCTGGCCGCGGGCCTCCCCGAGGAGGTGCCCGGTGTGACCGTCGACCGGCAGTGCGGCTCCTCCCAGCAGGCCGTGCACTTCGCCGCGCAGGCCGTGCTCTCCGGCACCCAGGACCTGGTGGTCGCGGGCGGGGTGCAGAACATGTCCCAGGTCCCCATCGCCTTCGCCTCCCGGCAGGCGGCCGTCCCGCTCGGCCTGACCGACGGACCCTTCCTCGGCAGCACCGGCTGGCGCGCCCGCTACGGCGACCGGCCCGTCAACCAGTTCGCCGGCGCCGAGACGATCGCCGCCCAGTGGGGCATCGGTCGCGAGCAGCAGGAGGAGTTCGCCCTGCGCTCGCACCGGCGGGCGATCCGGGCGATCGACACCGGCCGCTTCGGACGCGAGACCGTCCCCTACGGCGGAGTCGGCATCGACGAGGGCCCGCGCCGGGACACCTCCCTGGAGAAGATGGCCGCGCTGCGACCCGTCCTCGACGGCGGCACCATCACCGCGGCCTGCTCCTCCCAGGTCTCCGACGGCGCCGCCGCACTGCTGCTCGCCTCCGAGCGGGCGGTCCGGGACCACGGGCTGCGCCCGCGCGCCCGCGTCCACCACCTGTCCGCGCGCGGCGAGGACCCTATCCGCATGCTCTCCGCACCCATCCCGGCCACCGCGCACGCCCTGAAGAAGACCGGCCTGACCATCGACGCCATCGACCTCGTGGAGATCAACGAGGCCTTCGCACCCGTCGTCCTCGCCTGGCTGAAGGACACGGGAGCCGACCCCGACAAGGTCAACGTCAACGGCGGCGCGATCGCCCTCGGCCACCCGCTCGGCGCGACCGGCGCCCGGCTGATGACGACCCTCCTGCACGAACTGGAGCGCACCGGCGGCCGGTACGGCCTCCAGACGATGTGCGAGGGCGGCGGCCAGGCCAACGTGACGATCCTCGAACGGCTCTGAGGGCGGCCCGGGGCCCGGCGGCCCCGGGCCGCGCTGCGAGGCCGCTCAGTCCGCCAGCGCGAACCCCAGCACCACCCCGGCGGACACCTCGACCATCCCGGGGGCCAGATCGCCCGCCGAGGCACCGCCGCCACCGCCGTGACCCCGGTACTGACGGAACTCGTACGACTCGGAGTCCACGTCCTGGATGTGGACCACGGCCCCCAGCGACACCCCGGCCGCCTCCATGTAGACCTCGGCCTTGCGGCGGGCCGCCGCCACCGCCCTGCGGCGCGCCTCGTCCCGCAGCGCCGGCTTGTCGCGCACGTCGAACTTGACCTCCTCCACATGGTGGGCACCGGCGTCGACCGCGTCCACGACGAGCTGCTGAAGTCCGTCGAGCGCCTCCGTCTCCACGGCGTAGGAGGCCCGGCAGCGGTAGCCGAGGAACTTCCGGTCGGCTCCGTAACCGTCGTACTCCGAGGCCAGCTTGAGCCGGGACCCGGACACCGACGCGTCCGGTATCCCGTGCCGGCGCAGGGTCTCCCGCAGCCGGGACACGGCCGCGCCCGCCTCCCGGAACGCCCGGTCCGGAGTGGGTTCCAGCACGTCCACCGTCAGCCTCACCCGCACCAGCTGCGGCTCCACCCGTACGCTGCCCGCCCCGAAGACACTCAGCCCCCACGGCTGTTTGATCGTTTCCGTCATGCGCGCATTGAAGCACCCCCCTCCCGCAGCACACCGATGATTTCCCCGGCCTGTGCCATCACCCGCTCCACCAGCTCCGCGCACGACGGCAGGTCGTCGATCACCCCGGCGACCTGCCCCGCCGCCATCACCCCCAGATCCGTACGCCCGTCCACCATCGCCGACTTGAGCAGCATCGGCGTGTTCGCGGCGAGCAGCACCTGACTCCAGGTCAGCTCCTTGCCGTGTCCGAGGGCGAGGCCGTCACGGACCAGCTGCCGCCAGGTGAGCCCCGACAGCCGCCGGAAGCCCGCCGCCCGCCGCACCGCGTGCACGAAGGCGCGCGTCCGGCCCGACCGCTCCAGCGCCGCGACCAGATCCGTGCGCAGCATCCGGTGCGGCAGGCCGTCCACCGCCCGGGTCACCGTGACGTCCCGGACCGTCGCCGCCAGATACCTGGCCTTCACCGCGTCCGGCACCGTCGAGTCCGAGGTGAGCAGGAACCGGGTGCCCATCGCCACCCCCGCCGCCCCGTACGCCAGCGCCGCCACCAGCCCCCGCCCGTCGAAGAAGCCGCCCGCCGCCACGACCGGTATCCGCACCGCGTCCACCACCTGCGGCAGCAGCACGCTCGTCGCCACCTCGCCGGTGTGCCCGCCGCCCTCGCCGCCCTGCACGAGCACCGCGTCCGCGCCCCAGGCCGCCACCTTCTCCGCGTGCCGCCGCGCGCCGACGGACGGGATCACCACCACGCCCGCCGCCTTCAGCTCGGCGATCAGCTCGGCGGAGGGGGCCAGGGCGAAGGAGGCCACCCGGACGCCCTCCGCCAGCAGGATCCCCACCCGGTCGGCCGCGTCGCCCGCGTCGGCCCGGAGATTCACCCCGAACGGCGCGTCCGTACGGGACCGCACCTCCCGTATCGCGTCCCGGAGTTGGTCGAGTGTCATCGTCGCCGAGGCCAGGATGCCGAGGGCCCCGGCGTTCGCCACCGCCGAGACCAGGCGCGGCCCGGCCACCCAGCCCATCCCCGTCTGCACGATCGGATGGCGGACCCCGACCAGCCGGGTGAGCGCGGTCTCCATCAGCCCCTCACCGCCTCCGGAACCTCGCGCGTCCGCGTCCCGCCCGGGTCCAGCACCTCACGGATCAGCCGCAGCTCCTCCGCCTCGGGCTCGCGGGTGCACGGCACCTCGTCCGGCACGGCGAGCGGGAACCCCGTCGCCTCCCGCACCTGCTCCACGCTCACTCCGGGATGCAGTGCGGCCAGCCGCATCGAGTGGTCCGGTGTGGCGAAGTCGAAGACCCCGAGATCGGACACGACCCGGGTGATGCGGTGGAAGCGGGCCGTCTCCCCGAGGGCCGCCGCCCGGTCGTACCCCACCCCGCACACCATGTCCACCCGCTCCACGAACACCCGCCGGGAGTGTCTCGGGACCCAGTAACTCGTCGGATTGTTGAGCGTGTTGAGCGGCGCCCCGCGCACCCCGAGCAGCTGGCGGCGGGGTCGCGCCCAGTCGCCGACACAGGAGATGTTCTGGTTGCCGTACCGGTCGAGCTGGCTCGCGCCCATCATCACGTGCCGCCGGCCGCCCGCCACCAGCTCCAGGTGCTGCCGGTAGGGCAGCCAGCCCTCCGGGGTGCCGTCCGGGCGGACCAGCAGGGCCTCGCCGTCGGTCAGCATCAGGTCCGGCGCGAAGGTGAGCCGGGCCAGCCGCGCGCCCAGCGAGGGGATCAGGCCCATCGGACTCGCCAGGATCTCCCCGCCGCCGCGCCAGGCCTCGGCGCAGGCGATCACGCAGTACTCGGCGCGGGTGGCCCTCATCGCCCCTGCTCCTTCCGCCATGCCTCCACCGCCGCCCGGTAGCCGGCCTCGTCCCCGCCGAGGAAGCGCCCGGCGAACTCCGGCCAGGGGGTGGCCGCGTACAGCCGCTGGAACTCCTCGTCCCTGCCGTACTCCGGCGCGCAGGACGTGAAGTGCGCGCCGTTCGGCGCCTCCACCACACCCGCCACCGCGAGCCGCTTGAGCAGCAGCGACTGCGGGGCGGCGGCCTTGGTCAGCTCCGCCGTGTCCACGATCTGCTCACAGGAGACGTAGGCCGCGTCCGCCGCCTCGCAGAACAGGTCGTCGAAGTACGGGTCCGGGCCCAGATACTGCCCGTTGCCGAGCCGGTCGGCGCGGTTGACGTGCACCAGGGCCGCGTCCAGCCGCAGCGCGGGCATGGCCACGAACGTCTCCCCGTCCGCGTACGGCGACGTCACCGTCCGCAGCTCGGGACCGACCCGCATCACGTCCGAGCCGAGGCCCGCCCGCACCGGCAGGAAGGGCAGGCGCTGCGCCGCCGCGCGCAGGCCCGACTGGAACATGCCCTCGTCGACCTCCATGAGTTCGAAGCCGCCGCGCTCGCGCGCCGCCCGGTAGTGCGGTTCCAGGGGGATGGAGTCCAGGGTGACGAAGGCGCTGACCAGCTTGCGGATCCGGCCGGCGGCGGCCAGCATGCCGACGTCCGGGCCGCCGTACGAGACGACCGTCAGATCGCCGATGCCGGACCGCAACAGCGCCCGGACCAGCGCCATCGGCTTGCGGCGGGAGCCCCAGCCGCCGATGCCGAGGGTCATCCCGCTCGCCAGCCGGGAGACCACCTCCTCGGCGGTCGTCGTCTTGTCGCCCATCTACACCCCCTCCTTCCCGAACGTGTCGCGCACGCGGTCAGCCAGTCCGCTGAGGTTGGCCTCGAAGGTGAAGCCCTGCTCGAAGCGGTAGCTGCGGCGCACGTCGACCGGATCGATGCCGTTGATGGCGGACTTGGCCATGCGCAGCAGCCGTCCGTCCTTGGCGGCTATCTCCCGGGCCAGCTCCAGCGCCGCCCCCGGCAGCTCCGCGCGCGGCACCACCCGCCAGACCGAGCCGTGCCCGTGCAGCTCGGCGGCGCTCGCCGTGCGCCCCGTGTAGTACAGCGCGCGCATCAGGTGCTGCGGGACCAGCCGGGCCAGGTGCGTGGCCGCGCCCAGCGCGCCCCGGTCCAGCTCGGGCAGCCCGAAGGTCGCGTCCTCGCTGGCCACCACCGCGTCCGCGGTGCCCGCCAGGCCGATCCCGCCGCCCAGGCAGAAGCCCTGCACGGCCGCGACGACCGGTGTCTCGCACTCGTAGACCGCGGCGAACGCCTCCGCGCAGCCCTGGTTGGCGCCGATCAGGACCTCCTGCCCGCCCGCCTGTATCTCCTTGATGTCCACGCCCGCGTTGAACCCCCGCCCCTCGGCGGCCAGGACCACGCACCGGGTCTCCGGGTCCCGGCCGGCCGCGCGCACGGCCTCGGCCAGGGCGAACCAGCCGCGCACCGGCAGCGCGTTGACCGGCGGGAAGTCGACGGTGACCACGGAAATCCCCTTTTCCGGGGACGAACGGGAGACACCCATGGGCGCATCAGCTACCTTTCCACCAAACATTTGTTAGGTGTGATGGCTTCGAAGCTAGCAGTCGGCACGGACAAGCGGGAGGCCCTGTGGACAACCGCCCTGTGGACAACTCACTGCGCGGCAGCACCGTCGTGGTCACCGGCGGCACCCGAGGGGTGGGTGCCGGCATCGCCCGGGCTTTCGCCGAGGCGGGCGCCCGGGTCCTCGCCTGCGCCCGCAGACCGCCCGAACAGCCCGCCGACGGCGTCGAGTTCACCGCTGTCGACCTGCGCGACCCGTCCGCCGTCCGGGCCTTCTTCGCCGGACTGCCCCGGCTGGACGTGCTCGTCAACAACGCCGGCGGCACCCCCCACCGGCGCCTCGCCGACGCCGACGCCGAACGGCACGCCAGGGTCGTCGAGCTGAACCTGATCACCCCGCTGACCGCGTCCCTCGCCGCCTACGACCACCTCAGGCGCAGCAGGGGCTCGATCGTGATGGTCGGCAGCGTCAGCGGGAGCCGCCCCTCGCCCGGATCGGCCGCCTACGGCGCGGCCAAGGCGGGACTCGCGCACCTGGCCGCCTCCATGGCGGTGGAGTGGGCGCCGGAGGTACGCGTCAACACGCTCGTCGCCGGCATGGTCCACACCGAACTGTCCCACCTGCACTACGGCGGTCCCGACGGCATCGACGCCGTCTCCCGCACCGTCCCGCTGGGCCGGCTGGCCCTCCCCGCCGACATCGGCGCCGCCGCCGTCTTCCTCGCCTCCTCCTCCGCCGCCTACATCAGCGGGGCGAGCCTGCACGTGCACGGCGGCGGGGAGCGGCCGGCCTTCCTGGACGCCGCCACCGCCGATCACCACGTCCCCGACGCGTCGACCGCCCGCGAGGAGAGCTGAGATGAGCGGAATCTGCACGGGCCGGGTCGTCGTCGTCACCGGAGCCGGCCGCGGGCTCGGCCGCGCCCACGCCCTCGCCTTCGCGGCCGAGGGCGCCCGGGTGGTCGTCAACGATCTGGGTGTCGGACCGGACGGGGCGCCGGGCGCGACGAGCCCGGCGGACGCCGTCGTGGCGGAGATCCGTGCCGCGGGCGGCGAGGCCGTCGCGCACGGCGGTGACATCGCCACGACCGACGGCGCCGCCTCCCTCGTGCGGACCGCCGTCGAGACGTACGGGCGTCTCGACACCCTGGTGAACAACGCCGGATTCCTGCGCGACCGCATGCTGGTCAACCTGGACGAGGACGACTGGGACGCCGTGATCCGCGTCCACCTCAAGGGTCACTTCCTGCCCCTGAAGCACGCCGCCGCGCACTGGCGGGCCGAGGCCAAGGCGGGCCGCACCCCGGCGGCCCGGGTCGTGAACACCAGCAGCGGAGCCGGCCTGCTGGGCTCGGTCGGGCAGGGCAACTACAGCGCCGCAAAGGCCGGGATCATCGGCCTCACCCTGGTCGCGGCGGCCGAACTCGACCGCTACGGCGTCCAGGTCAACGCCGTGGCGCCGGCCGCCCGCACCCGCATGACGGAACGTACCTTCGCCGCGAGGATGGCGGCACCGGCCGCCGGTTTCGACGCCATGGCACCCGAGAACGTCTCCCCGCTCGTGGTCTGGCTCGGCTCGGCCGGGAGCGCGGGGGTGACGGGCCGGGTGTTCGAGGCGGAGGGCGGCCGGATCACCGTCATGGAGGGCTGGCGCCCCGGCCCCACCACCGACAAGGAAGAGCGCTGGACACCGGCCGGGGCGGGGGAGGCGGCCCGCGCACTGCTCGCGGCGGCGGAGCCACCGGGGCGGGCCTACGGCACCTGAACCCGCAAAGCCACGGCCGACGGACTACGTGTCGCACTCCAGCACCGTCCGGCACAACCCGCACCGCGCCCGTACCCGCCCCCGTACCGGCACCCTGATCCGCTGGTGGCAGGTCGGGCAGGGGAAGGAGACCCGGAGGTGTCCGGCCGGGTCGGGGGTGAAGCTGTAGGGGGCCGTCGGCGGGGCGGCGGAGGCGTACCGGCGGTCGTGGGCGTAGCGGCGGCGGCCCGCCCAGCCGGCCGCGGTCAGCGGCGGCTGCTGCTCGTCCCGGCGGGCCCGGTCCATCCCCCTGGCGTACGCCCGGTAGGCCTGCGGGCTGGTGAACCACACGGACGGGTCCTCCTGGAACAGCAGGGCCCGCTTGGCCAGGACGTAGCCGAACTCCTCCGGGGTGAGATAGCCGAGCTTCTGCGACGAGACCGCGTCCTCCCGGTAGGCGTCCAGCAGCAGCCAGCCCGCGCCCAGGTAGGTCGTCGCCGTGTCCGTGAGGATCTCGTTCTCCGCCGTGGTGGGGAAGGCCAGGTCCAGGCGGTGCAGGTAGACGTGCGCCACCTCGTGGGCGAGCGCCGCCCCGATGTCCCTGCGGTGGGTGCGGAAGCGGTCGTTCAGTTCGACGAAGTACTCGGGACCCGCCGCCAGTTCGACGTTCGCCGCGTGGGTCATCTCCCGGAAGCCGACGATCAGCCGCGCGTCCGGCAGCCGGAAGTGCCGCACGATCTCCCGCGCCACGCGCTGCGCGCCCAGGTGCAGGTCGTCGGTGTCGCAGAAGGCCACGTCGGCGGGGGCCACGCTGGCCGAGAACGTCTCGATGGTGTCGCGGGACAGGCGCCGGTACAGCGCGGTGACGGCGGCCCGCACCGTCTCCAGGTGCGGGTAGCCGTGCTCGACCGGTCCGCCGTCCGCCACGTCGGCACCCCCATAGCCGCCGGAACTCCTCTCCACTGTAGGCGGGCAGCGCGCCCCGCGTGGCGGATCAGGCGGGCAGCAGGCGGGGCGCCGGCCGGTCCGGGCCGGTCTCCTGCAGCTCCAGCAGCCACACCTCGTTCTCGCCCTCGCGCAGCACCGGACCGGGCACGTACAGCGACCGCTGGGGGCCCGCCGACCAGTAACGGCCCAGGCAGAAGCCGTTGATCCAGACGAACCCGCGCGTCAGGCCCGGCAGCTCAAGGCGGGCGTCGCCGGCCCCGCGGACCGTGACCGTGCCCCGGTACAGCCCCGGCGCGCCCTCCTCGGGCGGCGCGCCGAAGGGCACCGCGGCCACGCCGTCGGCGAACGCGTCCAGGTCCAGCCCGCGCGCGCGTACCCCGTGCAGATACTGCCGCTCGTGCAGGATGCCGCCGGTGACGCCCTTGGCCTCGCCGAGCCGCGGCCCGTAGTTCACCCGCCCCAGGGACTCCACCCACAGCTCCACGCGCGCGGGACCCGCGACGGGCTCCTTCAGCCGCGGCTCCTCCTCGGTGAGCACCCCGGCCCGCTCGCCGTCGACGTACACCACCGCGAGGTCCCGCAGCCCGCGCACAGTCAGCGGGTACGGCTGCCGCGGCCCCGGCACGTCCACCGTGTAGCGCACGACGCCCCGGGTGACCCCCAGCTCCTCGAACGTGGGCGGCACGGGCGCGACCGTCTCCGGGCCGCCCAGCGCCTCCAGCACGCCGGTCAGGGGCGCCCAGTCCGGGAGCACGGCCCCGGCCGGGGCGCCCAGCACGGCGGGCCGCGGCGGCGGGGCGGGCAGCGGGCCGGGGTGATACGCGGACAGCACCTCGCGCAGGCGCCAGAACTTCTCCGTGGGGCGGCCGTACTCGTCCACGGGCGCGTCGTAGTCGTACGAGGTCACGTCCGGCTCCAGCGGGCCCTCGTGCAGCTCGCCGCCGCCCCGGTTGGCGCCCGCCCAGCCGCCGAAGCTGGTGCCGCCGTGCGCCATGTAGAGGTTCACCGACGCCCCGCACTCCAGGATCTCCCGCAGCGCCTCGGCGGCCTCGGCCGGATCCCGTACGACATGCTCACCGGCCCAGTGGTCGAACCACCCGCACCAGAACTCCATGCACATCAGCGGGCCCTCGGGGCGGTGGCGGCGCAGCGTCTCGAAGGCCTCGCGCGCGTGGGAGCCGAAATTCACCGTGGCGAGCACCCCCGGCAGCGAGCCCCCGGTCAGCATGTGGTCCTCGGGGCCGTCCGAGGTGAAGAGCGGAACCGTCACGCCCGCGGTGCGCAGGAGGCCGGCCAGCTCCTCCAGATATCCGGTGTCACTGCCGTAGCTGCCGTACTCGTTCTCCACCTGGACCATGATCACGGGGCCGCCGCGGTCCGGCTGGCGGGACACGATCTCGGGCAGCAACCGGCAGAACCAGTTCCGGACATGGCCCAGGTAGCGCTCGTCACGTGTACGCGCGCGCGTGCCCAGCGCGCCCGTCAGCCACGCCGGCAGCCCGCCGTTCTCCCACTCGGCGCAGATGTAGGGACCCGGCCGCACGATCGCCCACAGGCCCGCATCGCGGACCGCGTCCAGGAACCGGCCGACCGCCGGCACGTCCCGGAAGACGCCCGGGCCGGGCTGGTGCAGATTCCACGGGACGTACGTCTCCACGCAGTTCAGACCCATCGCCCGCAGCATCGCCAGCCGGTGCCCCCACTGCGCCTCGTGCACCCGGAAGTAGTGCAGCGCCCCGGACAGCAGCCGCACCGGCCGCCCGTCCAGCAGGAACGCGGACCCGCCCACCGCAAACTCGCTCATGCGCCCACCCCCACCCCGACCTCGCTCATGCCCTCCAGCCTCACCCCCTTCCGGCGACCGGCGCCATGGACGAAGATCGGCGGTGCTTGGACAAAAACGCGCCACGCGGCACGCCGGGAGGAGCGCCGATGTACCAGACCTGGATGCGGTTCTTCAGCCCCGGCCCCGCCCACCACCGCCTCGGCCTGGTCTGCCTCGGCGTCGGCCTGCAACACGGCGCGCTGCCCACGGTCGGCCCGCGCACCCTCGACCACCACGTGGCCGTCGTGATCAGCTCGGGCGGCGGCTGGTACCGGGGCGCCGACGGCCGCCGGACGACCGTCACCGCGCCCGCGCTGCTGTGGCTCACCCCCGGCGTGCCGCACCACTACGCCCCCGACCCGGACACCGGCTGGGACGAGGGCTTCGTGGACTTCACCGGGCCCGCCACGGCCGCGTACGGCGAACTCGGCTACATCGAGCCCGACCGGCCCGTCGTCCCGCTCTCCGACGCCTCCGGCCCCCGCGCGGTCATCGCCCGCGTCGCCCGGGCCGCCCGCCGCGGCAACCCCCTGCTGGAGGTGGAGACCGCCGCCGCCGTCCATGAACTCCTGGTCGCCCTGCGCCGCGCCCGCGCCGATCTCGCCCCCGACGGCGACCAGGTGCTGACAGCCCTGGCCCGGGACGCCTGCACGCCGATGAGCGTCGCCGACCACGCCGCCCGGCACGGGATGACCACCGCCGAGCTGCGCGGCGCGGTCCGCCGGGCGGCCGGGTGCAGCCCGAAGGACTACCTGCTCGGCATCCGGCTCGGCCGGGCCAAGGAACTCCTCGCCGCCACCGAGCTGCCCGTCGCGGCCGTCGCCCGCCGTGTCGGCTACGACGACCCCGCCTACTTCTCCCGGCTGTTCACACGGCGCGTGGGGATCGCCCCCGTCCGGTTCCGCGCGCAGCAGGGCCGTGCCGTCCCCGGCGGCTGGAGCGACCGCGTCCCGGACCCCGGCGATCCGCCGATGATCCAGTCCCCGGACACCCCGTAGGACCTGGCCCGTCCAGCACATAGGGTGGGCCCTCATGACCACCAGCAACACCGGCACCGGTGCCGTGGACCCCGAGGTCCGCAAGGAACTGGAGCGGCTGCGCGACAGCATCGACAACATCGACGCGGCCGTCGTCCACATGCTCGCCGAGCGTTTCAAGGCCACCCAGCAGGTGGGCCGCCTCAAGGCGCTGCACCAGCTGCCGCCCGCCGACCCGGCCCGCGAGGCCCGGCAGATCGAACGGCTGCGCACCCTCGCCGAGAACGCCAGGCTCGACCCCGCGTTCGCCGAGAAGTTCCTGAACTTCATCATCGCCGAGGTGATCCGGCACCACGAGCGGATCGCCGAGGACACCCACAACGGGCAGCCGGCGGACGAGG
Source organism: Streptomyces sp. NPDC046727 (assembly GCF_040645635.1). NCBI lineage: Bacteria > Bacillati > Actinomycetota > Actinomycetes > Kitasatosporales > Streptomycetaceae > Streptomyces > Streptomyces sp. NPDC046727. The sequence continues at coordinate 210,858 of NZ_JBEYYR010000010.1, read as the reverse complement.
CCTGAACCACGGCACCGGGCAGGGACAGGACCGGGGGCGGACCAGGGGCGGACCAGGGACAAAAGCCGTGTACCGATCCGCCCCTGTGCGCTGTCGGTCCCATCAGGCAGCATGGCCTGCATGTCCGTACTCACGCGCGATGAAGCGCAGCTCCGAGCACAGTTCCTCGACGTCCACCGCTACACGGTCGAACTGGACCTCACGACCGGTGCCGAGACCTTCGACTCCCGTACCGCGATCCGGTTCACCGCCCGGTCCGACGGGGACACGTTCGTCGAGCTGAAGCCCGCCGAGCTGCGCAGCGTCACGCTCGACGGACAGCCGCTCGACCCGGAGTCGCTGAGCGAGAACCGGCTGACGCTGAAGAACCTCGGCGCCGGCGAGCACGAGCTGCGCGTCGACGCGGCCATGCGCTACTCCCGCACCGGCGAGGGCATGCACCGTTTCACCGACCCCAGCGACGGCGAGACGTACGTCTACACGCAGATGTTCATGGACGACGTCCAGCGGGTCTTCGCCGCCTTCGACCAGCCCGACCTGAAGGCCGTCTTCGAGGTCTCGGTCAAGGCGCCCGAGGGCTGGACCGTGCTCGCCAACGGCGTCACCGAGCGACGCGACGACGGCGTCTGGCACGCCGCGCCCACCCCGCTGATCTCCACCTACCTGGTCGCCGTCGCCGCCGGCCCCTGGCACTCGGTGCGCACCGAGCACCGCGGGCTGCCCTTCGGTATCCACTGCCGCCGCTCGCTCGCGCCCCACCTCGACGCCGACGCCGACGAGATCCTCGACGTCACGCGCGCGTGCTTCGACCGCTACCACGAGAAGTTCGAGGAGCCGTACCCCTTCGACTCCTACGACCAGGCGTTCGTCCCCGAGTTCAACGCCGGCGCCATGGAGAACCCCGGCCTGGTCACCTTCCGGGACGACTTCGTCTACCGCTCCGCCGTCACCGACACCGAGCGGCAGACCCGCGCCATGGTCATCGCGCACGAGATGGCCCACATGTGGTTCGGCGACCTCGTCACCCTCAAGTGGTGGGACGACATCTGGCTGAACGAGTCCTTCGCCGAGTACATGGGCTACCAGACCACCGCCGAGGCGACCCGGTTCACCGACCCCTGGACCGAGTTCGGCGTCACCCGCAAGGCCTGGGGCTACGACGCCGACCAGCGGCCCACCACCCACCCGGTCGCCCCCGAGAACGTCGACGACACCGCCTCCGCCCTGCTCAACTTCGACGGCATCTCCTACGCCAAGGGCGCCTCCGCGCTGCGCCAGCTGGCCGCCTGGCTCGGCGAGAAGGACTTCCTGGCCGGCATCAACACCCACTTCGGGCGGCACCGGTTCGGCAACGCCACCCTCGCCGACTTCATCGACTCCCTCGCCTCCGCAACCGACCGCGACGTGCACGCCTGGGCCGACAGCTGGCTGCGCACCACCGGCGTCGACACGCTCACCCCGGCCGTCGCCGTCGCCGACGGCACCTGCACGCTGACCGCCGACCGCGCGGGCAGCCGCCCGCACCGGCTCACCGCCGGGCTGTACGACCACGACGTCGCCGACGAGGGCCGGCTGGTGCTGCGCGAGCGCATCGGCCTCGACGTCCCGCAGACCGCCCCGCAGCCCATCGGCAAGCGCCCCGCACTGGTCCTCCTCAACGACGGCGACATCACCTACGCCAAGGTCCGCTTCGACGCCCAGTCCTTCGAGACGCTGCGCACCGGCCTGTCCGGCCTGCCCGACCCGCTGACCCGCGCGGTCGTCTGGAACGCCCTCAGGGACGCCGTCCGCGACGGCGAACTCGCGCCCGCCGCCTACCTGGAGACGGCCCGCGCCCACCTGCCGTACGAGACCGACCTGGCCGTCGCCCAGGGCGTCCTCGCCTTCGCCGCCGGCCAGCTCGCCGACGAGTACCTGGCGCCGGAGGACCGCCCGGCCGCCCTGGCCACCCTCACCTCCCTCTGCCGCGACCTGCTGCGCCGCACCGAGGACGGCGACCACCCCGGCCTGCGGCTGATCGCCGTACGCCACCTGATCTCCGTGGCCGCCCACCCGGAGACCATCGCCGCCTGGCTCGCCGACGGCACGGTGCCCGGCGGGCCGGAACTCGACCCCGAGCTGCGCTGGCGCATCCTCGCCCGGCTCGCCGTGCTCGGCGCCACCGACGAGGCCGCCATCGACGCCGAGCTGGCGCGCGACCCGAGCGCCACCGGCCAGGAGGGCGCCGCCCGCTGCCGCGCCGCCCTGCCCGACCCGGAGGCCAAGCGCGCGGCCTGGGCGGCGATGTTCGCCGGAGACGACCTGTCCAACTACCTCTTCACGGCCACCGCCCAGGGCTTCTGGCAGCCCGAACAGGCCGATCTGGTCCGGGAGTACGTGCCGCGCTTCTACCCGGACGCGGTCGCCGTCGCCGCCCGCCGCGGTCCCGCCATCGCCGCCGCCGCGGGCCGCTGGTGCTTCCCGGCCCACGCCGTCGACGCCGAGCACCTGCGGCTCGGCGAGGACTGCCTGCGCGACGCCGACCTCACCCCGGCGCTGCGCCGCACCCTCGCCGACCGCCTGGACGACCTGTCCCGCGCCCTGAGGGTGCGCGACGCGGAGCGGGGCGAGGAGGGGGCGGAGTAGGTCCGGCGACGTAGGGCGCGGCTGGTCCCTGCCGACGATGCGACGGACCGGCCGCCGTTCCTAGGCTCGTGCGGTCAGTGCTCGACCGAGCCGACCAACGAGCTTGTGGAGGCAGCACCGTGATCGTAGTGACCGGCGCGACCGGCAATGTCGGCCGTGCCCTCGTCGACCGTCTCCTCGCCGCAGGAGCGCCCGTCCGGGCGCTGACCCGCGACCCGCGGCGGGCCGCGCTGCCCGAGCGGGCCGAGGTGGTGCGATTCGAGCCGGACGACCCCGCCGCCCTGTTCGCCGGGGCGACGAAGCTCTTCCTGTACGCGCAGGCCGGCGCGGCCCCGCTGCTGGCGGCGGCCCGCGAGCACGGCGTGCGGCACGTCGTCCTGCTCTCCAGCGGTGTCATCCAGGAGGGCGCCGACGAGACCCACCCCATCCACGTCATGCACGCCGCCGCCGAGCGGCAGATCCGCGACAGCGGGCTCGCCTGGACGTTCCTGCGCCCCAACGCCTTCGCGACCAACGCGCTCCAGTGGGCCCCGCAGGTCCGCGCGGGCGACACCGTCCGGGGCGTCTTCGCGGACGGGCTCTCCGCCCCCATCCACGAGGACGACATCGCCGCCGTCGCCGAGCGCGCCCTGCTCGACGACGGCCACGAGGGCGCCGCGCACCGGCTGACCGGGCCCGCGGCGACCAGCAACGCCGACCAGGTCGCGGCGATCGGCGAGGCCCTCGGCAGGAAGCTGACGTTCGTGGAGACCGACCCGGCCGAGGCGGGCCCGGAGCTGTTCCCGTACGTGCCGCCGCAGATGCTCGAACGGCTGCTGCGGACCTTCGCGGAGACCGTGGGCGTGCCCCCGGAGATCACCGACACGGTGGAGCGGCTCACCGGCACCCCGGCCCGCACCTTCGACCGGTGGGCCCGCGACCACGCCGGGGACTTCCGGGCCTAGGTCCGGTCGTCGGACTCCCGCCCGCCGCGCACCACTCCCGCCTCAACAGCCCCTCCCGGTACGGCAGTACACACTTTCGGGTTCCGTTCGCCGGGCTTTCGGGACACCGGGCTCTCTTCCGGTACAAGCTGGAACTCCACCCACCAGCCGGAAGCCCGGGCCCCGCAGGCCCGCCGGGCTTTCCCGTGCCCCGGAGGAGAGCCCATGAGCGCAGGAGAGGCCATGAGCATGCCGCCCCTCGCCTCGGGCCCCGGCGGCCCCGACGCCCTGCGCCCCCTCCTCGCCACCGTGCTCGACGCGCTCGCGGCCGGCGACGGCGAGCGCGGCGGCCCGCTGCCCGCCGGCGGACCGGAGGCCGTCGCCGCACGCGTCGCCGACGCCCTCGGGGACGCCCTGCCGGACACCGGCGACCCGGACGCCCTGCGCGCGCTGGTGCACGCCCTCGCCGCGGGCGCCGCCGACCCCGCCGACCCGCTCTGCGCGGCCCATCTGCACTGCCCGCCGCTCGCCGTGGCCACCGCCGCCGACCTCGCCGCGAGCGCCCTCAACCCCTCCCTGGACTCCTGGGACCAGGCCCCGGCCGCCTCCGCCCTGGAGGCCGCGGTCGCCCGCACCCTCGCCCGTACGGCCGGTCTCGCCGACGCCCTCGTCACCACCGGCGGCACCGAGTCCAACCAGCTCGCCCTGCTGCTCGCCCGCGAGGCGCACGGCGGCGGCGTGCGCCTCGTCTGCTCGACCGGCGCCCACCACTCACTGCCGCGCGCCGCCTGGCTGCTCGGCCTCCCCGACCCGGTCGTCCTCCCGGCCCCGAACGGCACCCTGGACCCGGCCGCCCTCGACGCGGCCCTCACCGCGCTCCCCGGCCCCCTGCTGGTCGCCGCCACCGCCGGCACCACCGACGCCGGCCTGATCGACCCGCTGCCCGAGATCGCCGGCCTGTGCACCGCCCACGGCGCCCGCCTGCACATCGACGCGGCCTACGGCGGCGGCCTCCTCCTCAGCGACCGGCACCGCGACAAACTGGCGGGCCTCGAAGCCGCCCACACCGTCACCCTCGACCTGCACAAGCTCGGCTGGCAGCCCGTCGCCGCCGGACTCCTCGCCGTCGCCCGCCCCGGCGAACTCGCCGTGCTCCACCAGCGCGCCGACTACCTGAACGCCGACGACGACACCGAGGCCGGACTCCCCGACCTGCTCGGCCGCTCCCTGCGCACCACCCGCCGCGCCGACATCCTCAAGATCGCCGTCACCCTGAAGACGCTGGGCCGCGGCGGGCTCGGCGCCCTGGTCGACCAGGTCTGCGCCCGGGCCCGCGAGTTCGCCGCACTCGTCCGCGAGCACCCCGGCTTCGAGCTGTACGACCGGCCCGTCATCAGCACCGTGCTGTTCCGGCCCGCCGGGGCCGACGACACCGCCGTGGCCGCCGCACGCCGGCGGCTGCTGCACGAGGGCAGGGCCGTCCTCGGCCGCGCCCGGCTCGACGGCCGGCTCTGGCTCAAAGCCACCGTCCTCAACCCCCACAGCCGGCCGGACGACCTGGCCCACCTGCTCAAACTCGTCGAAGGAAGCACCCCCGGATGACCCACCCGCCACGCCACGAGCCCGCCTCCCCACGCGACCTGGTCGGCATCGGCATCGGCCCCTGCAACCTCTCCCTCGCCGCCCTCGCCCACCCGCTCGCCGAACTCGACGCCGTCTTCTACGAACAGCGCCCCGGCTTCGACTGGCACCCCGGGCTGCTCATCGACGGCGCCACCATCCAAGTGCCCTTCCTCGCCGACCTGGTGACCCTCGTCGACCCCACCAGCCCCTGGAGCTTCCTCAACTACCTCAGGAACCGCGAGCGGCTCTTCCCCTTCTACTTCGCCGAGCGCTTCCACATCCAGCGCGCCGAGTACGACGCCTACTGCCGCTGGGTCGCCCAGCAGCTCCCCGGGCTGCGCTTCCGCCACCAGGTCGACGCCGTCCGCTGGAACCCCGAACGGGACGCGTTCGAGGTCGACTTCACCGAGCTCGACGCCGAGGGCGAGGCCGAGGCCCTCGGCCGTACGTACACCCGCAACATCGTCCTCGGCATCGGCACCGCCCCCTACGTGCCCGACCCCCTCAGGCCCCTGGTGGACGCGCCCGGTGTGCCCGTCGTCCACGCCGCCGACTACCTCGACCACCGTGACGCCGTCCTCGCCGCCGGGCATGTCACCGTCGTGGGCTCCGGGCAGTCCGGCGCCGAGGTCTTCCTGGACCTGCTCCGGCACCGCCCGGCCGGCCGGGAGCGGCTGCACTGGATCGGCCGCACCGAGGCGTTCGCGCCGATGGAGTACTCCAAGCTAGGCCTGGAGCACTTCACCCCCGACTACACGCGCTACTTCCACGCCCTCCCCGAGCCCGTCCGCGACCGGCTGATCGCCGCCCAGGGGCAGCTGCACAAGGGCATCGACGCCGGCACCCTCGCCGCCATCCACGACGAGCTGTACCGGCACACCCTGCACGGCGGCTGGCCCGACGCCGTCCTCACCCCCGGTGTCCGCGTCCGCACCGCGGGCCGCATCGCCACCACCAGGATCGAGCTGCACCTGGAGCACCTCCAGCAGGGCGACCGCTCCCGGCTCACCACGGACGCGGTCGTCCTCGCCACCGGCTACCGCGACCGCCCCCTCGACCACATCCTCGTCGGCCTCGATCCCTACGTCCGCCGCGACAACAGCGAGCGCCCGCGCATCGACGAGGACTTCCGGCTCGTCCTGGACCCCTCGGTCACCGGCTCGGTCTACGTCCAGAACGCCGAGCTGCACACCCACGGCGTCGGCGCCCCCGACCTGGGCCTGGCCGCCTGGCGCAGCGCCACCATCCTCAACTCGCTCATCGAGAAGGACCCCTACCCGCTGCCGTCCCGAACCGCCTTCACCTCGTTCGGACTTGAGGAGCGGGCCGCCCGGGTGCCGCAGGCCAGGCAACCGAAGCGGCTCACTCCGCTCGTCGACGGAAGGTGAGCGACCCAGGCCGGAACAAGCCCTCCGACGGCGGTGTCGGTGCTGTCCGCACGTCAACGACGCCGGCGCGAAGGCGATGGCCGACGCCGTGGACGTGTCCCTGCTGGACCTCCAGATCCCTGCTGGACCTCTAGAACACCGGCGTGCCGTTCCGCACCAGCTTCCAGTCCGCCGACGCGAAGTCCTTCGGGTCCAGGACACCCTTCGAGGTCACCCACTCCGCGATCCGGGTGCGGATCTCCGTCGACTCCGACCACAGCTCCTTGGCGGAGGCGACGTGCGGGAAGGCACCGCCGCCGTTGGCGCGGTAGTTGTTCACCGCGAACACGAACTGCTGGGCGTCGTCCAGCGCGGCCCCCTTGAAGGCGAGGTTCTTGATCCGGGAGCCGGCCGGCTGGGCGATGTCGATGTCGTACGTCAGGCCCGAGACGTAGTCGTAGTTGTAGTCCGGGCGGTTGTTCGCGTTGGTCAGCTTGTCGACGTCGACCGTGGCGTCGGCGGCCGTCTGGACGTAGTACTCCGCCGAGTACTCCAGGTAGGCGCGCACCTGGGCGCCCGTCAGCAGCTTGGCGACCAGCGTGTTGTCGTACACGTACAGGCTCGACAGGTCCCGGATGGTGACGTCGCCGGCCGGGATCTCGGAGGTCCGGGAGAACGGCGAGGCCTGGGCGATGACCGGCAGCGAGGCGTACTCGGTGCCGGCGAGCGCGGCCTTGACCACGTCCTCCTGGACCTTGGTGATCAGGTCGATGATCGGGGCGTCCTTGTAGCGGGCCTCGACGGTCGTGAGGGTCTCGGTCGCCCGGCCCACGACCTGGTTGACGTACGCGACGACCTTGTCGTGCTCGTCCTTCAGCAGCTTGGTGATCTTCGGGTCGTCGGCGACCGTGTTGGAGTTGCGCAGCGAGGCGGAGACCGACTCGACCTCCCAGCGGCCCTTGCTGAACACCAGCTCGATGTCGAAGAGGGTGAGCCGCTCGGCGTAGCACAGCGGCTCGGACAGCACGACGGTCCTGCCGGTCTGCTCGTTGACGACCTTCAGCTCCGGGATCTCCACGTGCGCGTGGCCGACCAGGATCGCGTCGATACCGGGCACCTGCTTGGCGACGTTGGCCGCCGCGTTCTCCACGTACGGCACCTGGTCGCCGTACGACGACGTGCCCGAGCTGCCCGAGTGCGCCGAGACGACGACCACGTCCGCGCCCATCGACTTCAGCTTGGGCACCCACTTGGCGGCCTGCTCCTCCAGGCCCGGGAACGCGAGCTTGCCCTGGACGTAGGCCTTGTCCCAGATCGCGATGCCCGGGTTGGTCAGGCCGAGGACGGCGACCTTGACCGGCTTGGCGCCCGGAACGTGGAACGTCTTCATGAAGTACGGCGGGAAGGCCGGCCGCAGCGTCTTCGCGTCCACGGCGTTGGCGCCGAGCAGCGGGAAGTCGAGCTGGTCCTCGAACTTCCGCAGGGTCTCGATGCCGTAGTTGAACTCGTGGTTGCCGAGGGCCGCCGCGTCGTACCCGATCGCGTTCATGGCCTGCGCCATCGGGTGCACCGGGCCGCCCTTGGCGGTGATCGGGTCGACCTTGGCGTAGTAGTAGGTCAGCGGGGTGCCCTGGATGGTGTCACCGGCGTCCAGCAGCAGGGTGTTGCAGCGGCCCTTCTCCTTGCGGACCTGGTTCACCAGCGTCGAGATGCGCGCCAGGCCCATCGCGTTGCCCGCCTTGTCGGCGTACTCCGCGTCCTTGAAGTAGTCCCAGTTGAAGACGTGGCCGTGCAGGTCGGTGGTGCCCATGACGGTGAGGGAGTAGCGCTTCACGGGGTGGCCGGGCTGCGCGCCCTCCGCCGCCTCGGCCGCCGGGGCCGCCGCCGCACCGGCGATCGCCACTCCTGCTCCGGTGGCGGCGGACTTCTTCAGGAACTTCCGGCGGTTCAGCGCCATGTCTCGGTCTCCTCGGCGAATGGTCAACAACGCGCGTAGATTCTGACCTGAGCATGACTTGCGGCAACAGGTCCAGGAGGTTGCGATCTGGTGACCTGTTCCCCGAGCCTCCGCCGCCGGGGCGGCGACCCCGTGCCAGAGTGGGACGCATGACCACCCCGTACGGCACCGCCGACGCCCCGCTCCTCGTGGTCCGCGGCGAGGCCGCGTTCGACGTCGAGCCCGAACTCGCCCGGATCGCCGTCACGGTGAGCGCCCGGGGCCGCGACCGCCGGGCCACGCTCGACGACCTCACCCGTCGCAACACCCTCGCCCTCGACCTGGTGAGGTCCTACGGGGACGCCGTGGCCCACCTGTCCACCGGCGCCGTCTCGATCACCCCCGAACTCTCCGACCACGGCAGGGGAGAGCGCGTGCGCAGCCACCACGGCCGGGTCCAATGCGGCGCCGAGCTGACCGACTTCACGATCCTCGGCGAACTGACCGCGCGCCTCGCCGACTTGGAGATGACCCGGATCGACGGCCCCTGGTGGTCGCTGCGCCCGGACTCACCGGTGCACGCCGAGGCGCGGCGGCGGGCGGTCGGGGACGCGCTCCAGCGGGCCCGGGAGTACGCCGAGGCCCTCGGCACCTCGATCGCCGCCCTCCTCGAACTCGCCGACACCGGCGTCGAGCGCCCCCATCCGGCCCGTGCCCCCGTCGAACGCGGGATGCGCCGGGCCGCCTTCGCCGACCAGGACCAGCCCGCCGAGCCGCTTGATCTGGAAGTGCCGCGACTGCGGATCTCCGCTCAGGTGAGCGCGCAATTCAGCATGCGGCCCCCTCGGTTGTGATCACCGGCCCCTCGGGAATTCGCTCATAAGAGCGACCGGCCGCACAATTCAACACTTGTCAATATCCCTTTGCCGAAAGTCTGTTGAGTAGTCATACGGGGCCAATTCTCTACCCGCGAGTAAGTCATAGGCTCGACTCATGCGCCGAGCAAAGATCGTCTGTACATTGGGGCCCGCCACCGACTCGTACGACCAGATCAAGGCACTGGTCGAGGCCGGAATGGACGTCGCCCGGTTCAACCTCAGCCACGGCACGCACGCCGAGCACGAGGAGCGTTATCAGCGCGTGCGAAAGGCGGCCGACGAAACCGGCCGCAGCGTCGGAATCCTCGCCGACCTTCAGGGTCCGAAGATCCGGCTCGGCCGCTTCGCCGAAGGACCGGTACTCCTTGAACGCGGCGACACCTTCACCATCACCGTGGAGGACGGCGTCGAGGGCGACCGACACCGCTGCGGCACCACCTACACCGGCCTCGCCGCCGACGTCACCCCCGGCGAGCGCATCCTCGTCGACGACGGCAAGGTCTGCCTGGAGGTCACCGCCGTCGACGGCCCCCGCGTCCGCACCCGCGTGATCGAGGGCGGCGTCGTCTCCGACCACAAGGGCCTGAACCTCCCCGGCGTCGCCGTCTCCGTCCCCGCCCTCTCCGAGAAGGACGCGGACGACCTGCGCTGGGCGCTGCGCACCGGCTTCGACGTGATCGCCCTCTCCTTCGTCCGCAGCGGCGACGACGCGGCGGCCGTGCACCGGATCATGGCCGACGAGGGCCGCCGCCTCCCGGTGATCGCCAAGGTGGAGAAGCCGCAGGCGGTGGAGAACCTCGACGGCATCGTGGCCGCCTTCGACGGGCTGATGGTCGCCCGCGGCGACCTGGGCGTCGAGATGCCGCTGGAGCAGGTGCCGATCGTCCAGAAGCGCGCCGTCAAGCTCGCCAGGCGCAACGCCAAGCCGGTGATCGTCGCCACCCAGATGCTCGACTCGATGGTCGAGAACTCCCGGCCCACCCGCGCCGAGGCCTCCGACGTCGCCAACGCCGTCCTGGACGGCACGGACGCGGTGATGCTCTCCGGCGAGACCAGCGTCGGCAAGTACCCGGTCGAGACCGTCCGGACCATGGCGAAGATCGTCGCGGCGGCCGAGGAGGACATGCTGGCCAAGGGCCTGCCACCGCTGACCGAGCGGAACAAGCCGCGCACCCAGGGCGGCGCGGTCGCCCGGGCCGCCGCCGAGATGGGCGACTTCCTGGGCGCGAAGTTCCTGGTGGCCTTCACCCAGTCGGGAGACACCGCCCGCCGGCTCTCCCGCTACCGCTCGCCGATCCCGCTGCTCGCCTTCACCCCGGAGCCGGCCACCCGCTCCCAGCTCAGCCTGACCTGGGGCGCGGAGACCTTCCTCGGCCCGCACGTGGACTCCACGGACGCCATGGTCGACCAGGTGGACGAGCTGCTGCTGAAGTACGGCCGCTGCGCGAAGGGCGACGTCGTCGTGATCACGGCGGGCTCCCCGCCCGGGGTCTCCGGCTCGACCAACATGGTCCGGGTCCACCACATCGGGGAGGACGACAGTCCCCGGTAGCGCAGACGGGCACGAGAAAGGGCCCCTCACCCGGAGGGGCCCCGCACATACGCTGACCTTGGAATCCAAGGAAAAGTGCCCCGGGTCGGACTCGAACCGACACTGTACGGGTTTTGAATCCGTTGCCTGCTGCCAATTGGGCTACCGGGGCTCGCAGAATCCAAGGTTTCCCCCGACCCTCCGCGCGTCCACCATACCGTAGCTAGGTAGGCTCTTGTCAGCAGTACCCCTGCCCTGAACGAGGAGCCCCCGTGACCGCCGAGTCGCCCCAGCCCGTAGACGCGCCCGACGACGACAAGTCGCACGTGCCTCCGCTGACGACCCGTGTCGTCATCGCCGAGGACGAGGCCCTGATCCGGCTCGACCTGAAAGAGATGCTGGAGGAGGAGGGGTACACCGTCGTCGGCGAGGCCGGGGACGGTGAGCAGGCCGTCGAGCTGGCCCGCGAGCACAGGCCGGACCTGGTCATCCTGGACGTGAAGATGCCCAAGCTCGACGGCATCTCCGCGGCCGAGAAGATCGCCGAGGAGTCCATCGCGCCGGTCCTGATGCTCACCGCCTTCTCGCAGCGCGACCTCGTCGAGCGCGCCCGGGACGCCGGTGCCATGGCGTACCTGGTCAAGCCGTTCAGCAAGAGCGACGTCGTCCCGGCGATCGAGATGGCCGTCTCCCGGTTCACCGAGCTGAAGCAGCTGGAGAAGGAGGTCGCCGACCTCACCCAGCGGCTGGAGACCCGCAAGCTCGTCGACCGCGCGAAGTCCATCCTGCAGACCGAGTACGGCCTGACCGAGCCGGCCGCCTTCCGCTGGATCCAGAAGACCTCCATGGACCGCCGCCTGTCGATGCAGCAGGTCGCCGAGGCGGTCATCGCGGACAACGACGAGAAGAAGTCCGCCAAGAAGGGCTGACGCCGCACACGTACGACGAGGCCCGCGCCCCGGAGAAGAGGGGCGCGGGCCTCGTCGTGTCCGAACGGGTCAGTCCTCGCCCAGGTAGGCCTTGCGGACCGACTCGTCGTGCAGCAGGTCCTGCCCCGTGCCGGACAGGACGATGTTGCCGACCTCCATCACATGGCCCTGGTCGGCGAGCGAGAGCGCCGCCTGGGCGTTCTGCTCGACCAGCAGGATCGTGGTGCCCTGCGCCTTCAGCTCGGCGATCGTCGCCATGATCTTCTGCATCATGATCGGCGACAGACCCATCGACGGCTCGTCCAGCATCAGCAGCTTCGGCTGGGACATCAGCGCCCTGCCCATCGCCAGCATCTGCTGCTCACCGCCCGAGAGGGTGCCCGCGGCCTGCTTCCTGCGCTCCCCGAGGATGGGGAACAGGTCGTAGGCGCGCTGGATGTCCTTCTCGATGCCCGGCTTGTCGTTTCGCAGGAACGCGCCGAGGCGCAGGTTGTCCTCGATGCTCATGCGCGGGAAGATGTGCCGCCCCTCGGGGGAGTGGGCGAGGCCCAGCGAGACCACCTCGTGGGGCGGGACCTTCTTCAGCGATCTGCCGTTGAACCTGATCTGCCCGCCGACCGGCTTCAGCAGCCCGGACAGCGTGCGCAGGGTGGTCGTCTTGCCGGCGCCGTTGGTGCCGATGAGGGTGACCACCTGACCGGCGTCGACCTTGAAGGAGATGCCCTTGACGGCCTCGATCTTGCCGTAGGCGACCCTCAGGTCCTCGACTTCGAGCAGTGCGGTCATCGGTCGTTCTCCTTGCCGGGCGCGGCGTCCGTCGTGGTCTCGGCCGGGGCCTCGGCGTCCTCGGCCTCCACCTCGGCGTGCGCCTCGGCGTCCTCGGCCGGGGCCTCGGCGTCCTCGGCCGGGGCCTCGGCGTGCGCCTCGGCGGCCTCCACCTCGGCCACCTCCTCGGCGCCGGGCGCGTCCTCGAAGGGCTCGCCGAGGTAGGCCGCGACCACGCGCTCGTCGCCCTGGACGGTCGCGCTGTCGCCCTCGATCAGCTTCTCGCCCTGCACGAGCACGGCCACCCGGTCGCACAGGTTGAAGATGAAGCGCATGTCGTGCTCGATGACGAGGACGGCGATGCCCATGTCGCGGATGGCGAAGACCAGTTCCTCGGTGGTCCGGGTCTCCTGCGGGTTCATGCCGGCCGTCGGCTCGTCGAGCAGCAGCAGACCGGGCTCGCTGGCCAGGGCGCGCGCGATCTCCAGCTTGCGCTGCTCGCCGTAGGGCAGGTTGCGGGCGAGGTGCTCGGACTTGTGGTCCAGGCCCACGAACCGCAGCAGCTCCATGGCCCGGTCCCGGGAGGCCTTCTCGGCCTTGTGGAAGCCGGGGCCGCGCAGCACGGCCGACCAGAAGCCCTCCTTGGTGCGGGTGTGCCGGCCGACGAGCACGTTCTCCAGGACGGTCATGTTGGCGAACAGCCGGATGTTCTGGAAGGTGCGCGCGATGCCGGCCGCGGTGACCTTGAAGGACTTGGGCGGCAGGACGTCGCCCTTGTACCGGACCTCGCCCTCGGTGGGGACGTACAGGCCGGTCAGGCAGTTGAAGAAGGTCGTCTTGCCGGCGCCGTTGGGGCCGATCAGGCCGACGATCTCGCCGGCGTTCACGGTGAGGTCGACGCCGCGTACGGCGGTCAGGCCGCCGAAGCGCATGGTCACGCCGCGGGCGTCGAGGACGGTCTCGCCGGGCGCGGCGGCGCCGGCGGCGGTGTCCTTGGTGGTGGTGTCGGTCGTCATGGTGGTCAGGCCCCCGCCTTCGTCAGGAGGGTGGGTGCTTCCGCCTCTTCGTGGAATTCGAGCTGGCGGCGCCGGTTCGGGATGAGGCCCTCGGGGCGGAACCGCATCAGCAGGATGAGCGCGAGACCGAAGGCGAAGAGCTGGTAGTTGCCCAGGAACTGGAGCTTGTTCGGGATCAGGAAGAGCAGGGCCGCGCCGATCAGCGGACCGCTGATGGTGCCCATGCCGCCGAGGACGACCGCGGCGAGCAGGAAGGCCGAGTTGGGCGGGATGGGTCCGGCGAACAGGTACTGCTCGGGCGTCACCGTGTAGGTGACGTGGGCCTGGACCGTGCCCGCGAGACCGGCGAGCGAGGCGCCGACGGCGAAGGCGATGAGCTTGACCCGGAAGCCGTTGATGCCCATGGCGAGCGCGGCGGTCTCGTCCTCGCGGATGGCCACCCAGGCGCGCCCGATACGGGAGTTGCCGCTGCGGCGGAACACCAGCACCACGACCGCGGTGATGAGCAGCATCAGGAAGAAGTAGTTGGCGAACCGGCCGATGGTGAAGCCGCCCATGTCGTGCTGGGCGCCGAAGTCGAAGCCGAGGACGTCGAGGTTCGGGATCGAGGAGACACCGTTCGAGCCGTTGGTGATGTCGGGTCCGGAGGTGCCGTCGAGGTTGTTCGCCGTGATGCGGAAGATCTCACCGAAGCCGAGGGTGACGATGGCGAGGTAGTCGCCGCGCAGCCGGAGCGTCGGGGCGCCGATCAGCACACCGAAGACCAGGGAGGCGGCCGCGCCGACCAGGACCGCGGCCCAGAACGGGAAGTGGACGTCGAACGGCGAGCTGGGGGAGCCGGAGACCAGGGCCGCCGCGTAGGCGCCGACGCCGAGGAAGGCGACGTAACCGAGGTCGAGGAGGCCCGCGAGGCCGACGACGATGTTCAGGCCGAGGGCGACGGTGGCGAAGATCAGGATGTAGACGCCGAGGGTCGCGTACTGGTCGTTGGTCTGGGTGAAGGGGAACAGCGCCGCCGCGACGAAGGCGCCGCAGATGGTGATGTTCTGGTGCCGGGAGGTGATCTGCGAGGCGTGGGCGATCAGGCCGGACTTGTTGAGAGCGGCGAAGCCGAAGCCGGCGGTGATCAGGAAGCCGATGAACAGCTCGTCGTACTCGGTGCCGATGCCGTAGGTGAAGACGACCAGGCCGAGCGCGAGGACCGCGACGATGATCAGGATCTCGGCGTACGACGGCAGGGCGGCCACGGGCCGCGGCGAACCGGGGGCGGCGAAGACCGCCTTGGTGATCTCCCACTTGTGCGCGGCGCTCTGCTTGAACTTCTCCCAGCCGGTGTCGTCCGGGTCGGCCGGGTCGGGCTCGGGCCGCTGGAAGGGCAGGGCGAGTGCGCCGGCGAGGGCGGCGAGGCTGCTGACGGCGACCAGGAAGCCGCCCGGTTCGAGGTTGACGACTCCGCCGAGGTCGGCGCTGATCGCGATGACCGTGTACCAACTGGTGGCGAAGGTGGCCAGGGTGGCGAACCGCAGGGCCGCGTCGGGGCCGGCGGGCACCAGCCAGCCGAGGCCGCGGACACCGTAGGAGGCCACGGCGAAGAGGGTGGCGAGGATCGCGCCGATGAGGACGAGGACCTGCAGTCCGCCCGGGTAGCCGTAGACGGTGAGGTCGCCGGGGAACTCGGAGGTCCATGTCCAGGCGAGGAAGGTGGAGACGATCGTCAGCGCGCTGCCGCCGAGGGCGAGGGCGCGGGCGGCCTTCTCCGGCAGGGGCAGCAGGCCGGACGGGGCCTCGGCCTTGCGGGCGCCGGGAGTGTCGGGTGCGGTGGTCTGTGTGGTCATCGGTCTCACGCCCTGTCCGCGACGCGCTCGCCGAGCAGGCCCTGCGGCCTGAACAGCAGTACGAGGATGAGGAGTACGAAGGCCCAGACGTCGGCCCAGGACTGGCTGCCGAACTTGTCCATGCCCGGGATGTCGGCGATGTAGGCGGTGGCCAGGGTCTCGGCCACGCCGAGGACCACGCCGCCGATCATGGCGCCGTAGATGTTGCCGATGCCGCCGAGGACGGCCGCGGTGAAGGCCTTCAGACCGAGGATGAAGCCCATGCGGAAGTTGATCTCGCCGTACTTCAGGCCGTAGGCGACGGCTCCGACCGCGGCGAACGCGGCGCCGAGCGCGAACGCGATCACGATGATGCGGTCGGTGTTGACGCCCATCAGCTTGGCGGTGTCCGGGTCCTGGGCGGTGGCCTGCATACCGCGGCCGGTGCGGGTCTTCATCACGAAGTAGGCGAGGACGGCCATGCTGATGGGGGCCGCGACCACCAGGAAGATGTCACCGGTCTGGATGGTGACGCTGCCGATCTCGAACGGGCCGCCGGAGATCTGCGGGAAGGTGCGCGCCGACTTCGCCTCCGGGTACCAGGCCCACACCGCCTGCTGCAGCGCGAGGGAGAGGCCGATGGCGGTGATCAGGGGGGCGAGGCGTGGGGCGTTGCGGAGGGGTCGGTAGGCGAACCGTTCCGCCCCGACGGCGATGGCGACCGCGACGATCACGGCGCCGACGATCATCAGCGGCAGCGCGAGCCACATGCTGGTGCCGCCGGGAAGCCAGAGCCAGACGGTGAGCGCGCCGAACGCTCCCGTCATGAATATCTCGCCGTGGGCGAAGTTGATGAGCTGGACAATGCCATAGACCATCGTGTAGCCGATGGCGACCAGCCCGTACATGGATCCTAGTAGCAGGCCGTTGACCAGCTGCTGCGGCAGTTCGTTCACCGCATGTCCTCCGAGCGTTCGGAAAGTGCGAGGGATGTGGCCGGATGCGAGTCCGCGCGGGGCGCCAGTGGAACAGCGCCCCGCGCGGCTCTTGAGTGGATCGGGCGTGGATCAGCCGGTGTAGGTACCGGACTTGACGGGCACCCAGGCACCGTTCTTCACGGCGTACACGGTGAGCTGCTTGTTGGTGGCGTCACCGAACTCGTCGAAGGAGACCTTGCCGGTCACACCGTCGAAGGACACACCCTGCATGGCCTCGGTGATCTTGGCGCGGGCGTCGTCGGGGAGCTTGCCGCCGTTGCCGTCGACGACCTTCTTCACGGCCTCGATGACCGCCCAGGCGGAGTCGTAGGCGTAGCCGCCGTAGGCGGAGTACTCCTCCTTGTAGCCGGCCGCCTTGTAGTCGGCGACGAACTGCTTGGCGGAGGGCAGGTCCTCGACCGGGGCGCCGACGGAGGTGGCGAGGTCGCCCGTGGCCTCGGAGCCGGCCAGCTTCATGAAGGTGTCGTCCTTGATGCCGTCGCCGCCGACCAGCGGGATCTTGGCGCCGGCGGCCTTGATCTGCTTGCTGAGCGGGCCGGCCTGCGGGTACTCACCGCCGTAGTAGACGACCTCGGCACCGGAGTTCTTCACCTTGGTGGCGACCGCGGAGAAGTCCTTGGCGTCGGGGTTGATGTGCTCGGTGCCGACCACCTTGCCGCCGAGCTTCTTGTACTCCGCGGTGAAGGTGGCGGCGAGGCCGGAGCCGTAGGTCTTCTTGTCGTCGATGACGAAGACCTTCTTCTTCTTGGCGGTGTTGTAGACGTACTGGGCGGCGAACGGGCCCTGGATGGCGTCCGTGGTCGCCGTGCGGAAGTACGACTTGTACCCGCGGACCTTCTTGGTCTGCCAGTCCGGGCCCTGGGTGAGGGCGGGGCCGGTGTTGGCCGGGGAGACCTCGACCAGCTTGGCGTCGTCGAAGACCTTCTGCATCGACTCGGCGACCGAGGAGTTCAGCGGGCCGACGACACCGAGAACCTCCGGCTCCGAGACGAACTTGGAGGCGTTCTGCTGGCCCGCGGACGGCTGGGCCTGGTCGTCGAGGGACTCGACCTTGAAGGTGACGCCCTTGACGAAGTTCTGCTTGTTGGCGTTCTTGGCGGCCAGGTCCGCCGAGTTCTTGATACCGAGGCCCATGGCGGACAGGTCGCCGGTCAGAGGGGCGTCGACGCCGATGACGACGGTGGTGCCGCCGTTGCCGGAGTCCGAGCCCTTCTTGTCGCCGCTGTCGCGCGAGCCGCAGGCGGTGAGGGTGAGCGCTCCCGCCGCCAGCGCGGCGGTGATGGCGATAAGCGAACGTTGACGCACGATCAGTCCTTTCCCCAGGCACAACCGCATCCCCATGGAAGCGGCCGAGTCGCGCGCCGCGCTGAATTGGACAATCCGAAGGCGCGGTGACTGGCCGTGACTCTAAGCGTGTGTGGGGAACGTGGAGGAGTGTCTGAGCGAGGCTGTGACTCTCTTGTTATGACACGCCGTAATACAGAGCGGTACACCGTGGGCGGGAAGGAGGAATTCAGGTGGATTCGCGCCGTCCGCATTCTGAGAATCCGCAGGACGGGCCGTGATCCATCCAGGTGTCTCGGCTGTTTTGGTGATTACCCGGAACTGTTGCTGCAGGCTACCTCCAGGGCGTGGGAGAGGTCCTGGGCGTAGCGCGGGCCCGGGATGAAGCTCTGCGTCTGTATTGCGCGCGTATTACGCAGAGTTACGTCCAGGAAAGGGAGGCTGGCGTTCCTGGGCGCTTTTCCACATTTCGTGACGCGCATCGTGATGGTGATCTTGCGGGCGGAACCAGCCTTTGTCTGGAACGGAATTGACGGTTCCGTGGTCAGTGACAGCCCCGCGTACGGCTGCGTCACACGGGTCACCGTGACCGGCGGCCCGGACGTCACGCTCAGTAGGACCGTGAAGCTGAAGCTGCGCGGCGGGGCGCCCGCCGGCG
Organism: Streptomyces sp. NPDC046727; assembly: GCF_040645635.1. Taxonomy (NCBI): domain Bacteria; kingdom Bacillati; phylum Actinomycetota; class Actinomycetes; order Kitasatosporales; family Streptomycetaceae; genus Streptomyces; species Streptomyces sp. NPDC046727. The sequence continues at coordinate 192,511 of NZ_JBEYYR010000010.1, read as the reverse complement.
GGGTCCGGCCGTCGAGATAGGTCACGTCCACCACCTGGACGGGGTACGGCGTCTGCGGGCGGGGATGCGCGGCGCGCGGGGGCGGCTGCTGCGGCCGGCTCGCGTAGAGATAGCCGCCGCCTCCCAGGAGGGCGATCGCGGCGAGCGCGGCGAAGGTGATCCGCCGGTGGCGGGCGTACCAGGCGGCCAGGGTCGCGCGCGTTCCTCGGGCCGGGCGCGGGTCCTCCGGCTGCCGGCCGTCCCACGCGCGCGTGCCGTCGCCCGGCTCCAGCGGGCCGATGCCGCTCATGTCCAGGGACCTCCGCTCGGGGTCCCGTGCCGATAGCGCTCGGCGCAGGCCCGGCGTGCCTGACGCGCCATCAAAGCATCGGCGGCATCGGCCCCTTGGCGTCGTCCGGCGGCCCGTCCGGCGTCGACGACGTCCATCAGGATCTGGTACTGCCCATGGGACAGACCCATCGACTGGTAGTCCCCGTACGTGTCGCCGCCGAGCACCTCGCGGGCCCAGTGGATGACGATCCTGGCGCACAGGCCGGCATCGGAGGCGGGGGACGCGGAGGCCCGCGAGGGGGAGGCCGTGGAGGCCTGCGAGGCGGACGTCGGGGCGGGCGCGGGGGCGGCGGAGGCGTGCGCGGAGTCCGGGGGGCGGCCGGGCCGGTCGCAGCCCGACGCGCACAGTACGGCCGGCAACGCCAGCCCGAGCACCAGGAACCTCACCCCCGGCGGGGGGCCTCCTCGCCGTCCCATGTGCCGAAGCTAAGGGCAGGGACGGCGAGGGGCAACGCTCCGGCGGAGCCGGGCTCAGCTTCCGGCGGACTCCGCGGGCACCCCGTCGCCCGGCCGTACGTCCCGCAGCAGGCAGGTCAGCCGGGCGCTGCAGACCCGGCGGCCCTCCTCGTCGCTGATCACGATCTCGTACGTCGCCGTCGACCGGCCCCGGTGCACCGGCGTGGCCACGCCCGTCACCAGGCCCGAGCGGACCCCGCGGTGGTGCGTGCAGTTCAGGTCCACGCCGACCGCGATCTTCGAGCTGCCGCCGTGCAGCATGGAACCGACCGAGCCCAGGGTCTCCGCCAGCACCGCGGAGGCGCCGCCGTGCAGCAGGCCGTACGGCTGGGTGTTGCCCTCCACCGGCATCGTCCCGACGACCTTCTCCGCCGAGGCCTCCAGGATCTGCACCCCCATGCGCGTGCCCAGATGGCCGGCCGAGAACAGGGCGGGCAGGTCCACACCGAGCGCCGCGTACTCGTCGATGACCGCCTGCGGGAACTTCACTTGCTGCTGCTCACCCATGGGCCGGGCTCCGTTCGTCGTCCGCCTGTCTGCGCACTGAGCAAACGCTCAGTCGGTCGCCGATTGTTCCAGACGGCCCACCGCGTCCCCGGTGCGGCCTTCGAGACGTACGACGACGGACTTGCTGGCCGGGGTGTTGCTGGTGTCGGCGGTGGCGTCCAGCGGCACCAGGACGTTCGTCTCGGGGTAGTACGCCGCCGCGCACCCCCGGGCCGTCGGGTACAGCACGACCCGGAAACCGGGCGCCCGCCGCTCCACCCCGTCCTGCCACTCGCTCACCAGGTCGACGTACGCCCCCTCGGCGACCCCGAGCGAGCGCGCGTCCTCGGGATGCACCAGCACCACCCGCCGCCCGCCCGAGATGCCCCGGTAACGGTCGTCCAGCCCGTAGATCGTGGTGTTGTACTGGTCGTGCGAGCGCAGGGTCTGCAGCAGCAGCCGGCCCTCGGGCAGCCTCGGGTACTCCACCGGCGCCGCCGTGAAGTTCGCCTTGCCCGTGGCGGTCGGGAAGCGGCGCTCGTCGCGCGGTGCGTGCGGCAGCGCGAAGCCGCCGGGCCGGGCCACGCGCGCGTTGAAGTCCTCGAAACCGGGGATCACGCGCGCGATGCGGTCCCGGATGGTCGCGTAGTCCTTCTCGAACTCCTCCCACGGCACCACGCTGCGCTCGCCGAGCACCCGGCGCGCGAGACCGCAGACGATCGCCGGCTCGGACTTCAGCTGCGGACCGGCGGGCCTCAGGCGCCCGCGCGAGGCGTGCACCATGCCCATGGAGTCCTCGACCGTCACGAACTGCTCGCCGCTGTCCTGGAGATCGCGCTCGGTCCGGCCCAGCGTCGGCAGGATCAGCGCCCGCGCGCCGGTGACCACGTGCGAGCGGTTCAGCTTGGTCGACACGTGCACGGTCAGCCGCGCGCGGCGCATCGCCGCCTCGGTGACCTCGGTGTCGGGCGAGGCGGAGACGAAGTTGCCGCCCATGGCGAAGAAGACCTTCGCCTCGCCGTCGCGCAGCGCGCGGATGGCCCGGACGACGTCGAAGCCGTGCTCCCGGGGCGGAGCGAACCCGAACTCCTTCTCCAGGGCGTCCAGGAAGGCCGGGGCGGGCCGCTCGAAGATGCCCATGGTGCGGTCGCCCTGGACGTTGCTGTGCCCGCGCACCGGGCACACGCCCGCCCCCGGGCGGCCGATGTTGCCGCGCAGCAGCAGGAAGTTGACCACCTCGCGGATGGTCGGGACGGCGTGCTTGTGCTGGGTGAGGCCCATCGCCCAGCAGACGATGGTCCGCTTCGAGGCGAGGACCATGCCGAGGGCGTCCTCGATCTCCTTCCGGGTGAGCCCGGTGGCGGCGAGCGTCTGATCCCAGTCGGCGGCGCGGGCGGCCTCGGCGAACTCCTCGAAGCCGTGCGTGTGTTCGCGGACGAACTCCTCGTCGACCGCGCCCTCGGTCTCGAGGACCAGCTTGTTCAGGAGCCGGAAGAGGGCCTGGTCGCCGCCGATGCGGATCTGCAGGAACAGGTCGGTGAGGGCGGCGCCCCTGAGGAGGCCCTGCGGGGTCTGCGGGTTCTTGAAGCGCTCCAGGCCCGCCTCGGGCAGCGGGTTGACGCTGATGACCTTCGCGCCGTTCGCCTTCGCCTTCTCCAGCGCGGAGAGCATGCGCGGATGGTTCGTGCCCGGGTTCTGGCCCGCGACGATGATCAGGTCCGCCTGGTACAGGTCCTCCAGCAGGACGCTGCCCTTACCGATGCCGATGGTCTCGTTGAGCGCCGACCCGGACGACTCGTGGCACATGTTCGAGCAGTCCGGCAGGTTGTTCGTGCCCAGCTCGCGCGCGAACAGCTGGTACAGGAACGCGGCCTCGTTGCTGGTGCGGCCCGAGGTGTAGAAGACGGCCTCGTCCGGGGAGCCGAGGGCGGCGATCTCCTCGGCGACGATCCCGAAGGCCCGCTCCCAGGAGACCGGCTCGTAGTGCGTGCCGCCCTCGGGGAGGTACATGGGGTGCGTGAGCCGGCCCTGCTGCCCCAGCCAGTAGCCGCTGCGGCCGGACAGGTCCGCCACGGAGTGCGCGGCGAAGAACTCCGGCGTGACCCGGCGCAGGGTGGCCTCCTCGGCCACCGCCTTCGCGCCGTTCTCGCAGAACTCCGCCGCGTGCCGGTGGTCCGGCTCCGGCCAGGCGCAGCCCGGGCAGTCGAACCCGTCCTTCTGGTTCACGCGCAGCAGCGTCAGCGCGGTGCGCTTCACACCCATCTGCTGCTGGGCGATGCGCAGCGTGTGCCCGATGGCCGGGAGCCCCGCCGCCGCGTGCTTCGGCTCCGTGACCTGCGGCGCGTCCTGAACCGGATCACCCTTGGGCGGCTTCGTCGCCATCGCACGGTCCCCTTCGACTGCGTGTGAGAAGTACGGTGCCGATCCTCCCACGAGCGACTGACAACGGTGCCGCCCCCTTCCCCTCTCCCTTCCTCTCCCTTCCTCTCCCTTCTGCACCGCTCTCCCGCGACAGCGGCAGCGCACCGGGTAACGGTCCGGCCACCCTCGGTGCCCTGTCACCGGCATGCCGCCCGGACTGTCAGTGCGGCGTGGCAGGATCGGGGGCGTGGCAGAGACAGCATCGAAGCAGACCGACAAGACCCCCGGCGGCACCCGTCCCCGGCTGATGCTCATGGACGGGCACTCGCTGGCCTACCGCGCGTTCTTCGCGCTGCCCGCGGAGAACTTCACGACCGCGACCGGCCAGCCGACGAACGCGATCTACGGCTTCGCGTCGATGCTGGCCAACACCCTGCGTGACGAGGCGCCCACGCACTTCGCGGTGGCCTTCGACGTCTCCCGCAAGACCTGGCGCTCCGAGCGGTTCACCGAGTACAAGGCGAACCGCTCCAAGACCCCGGACGAGTTCAAGGGCCAGGTCGAGCTGATCGGCGAGCTGCTCGACGCGATGCACGCACCGCGCTTCGCCGTGGAGGGCTTCGAGGCGGACGACGTCATCGCCACCCTCGCCACCCAGGCCGAGGCCGAGGGCTTCGAGGTGCTGATCGTCACCGGCGACCGTGACTCCTTCCAGCTGGTCACCGAGCACACCACCGTGCTCTACCCGACGAAGGGCGTCTCGGAGCTGACCCGGTTCACCCCGGAGAAGGTTCTCGAGAAGTACGGACTGACGCCCGCCCAGTACCCGGACTTCGCGGCCCTGCGCGGCGACCCGTCCGACAACCTGCCCGGCATCCCCGGCGTCGGCGAGAAGACCGCCGCGAAGTGGATCAACCAGTTCGGCTCGTTCGCCGAGCTGGTCGAGCGGGTCGACGAGGTCAAGGGCAAGGCCGGCCAGAACCTCCGCGACCACCTGGAGTCCGTCAAGCTCAACCGCGTCCTCACCGAGCTGGAGCGCCAGGTCGAGCTGCCGAGGACGGTCACCGACCTGGAGCGGGCCCCGTACGACCGCAAGGCCGTCGCGATGGTCCTGGACACCCTGGAGATCCGCAACCCGTCCCTGCGCGAGCGCCTCTTCGCCGTCGACCCCGGCACGGAGGAGGCGGAGCCCGCCCCGGCCGCCGCCGGCGGCGTGGAGATCGACGGCACGATCCTGCGCACCGGCGAGCTGGCCCCCTGGCTCGCCGGGCACGGCACCGGGCCGCTGGGCGTCGCCACCGTCGACACCTGGGCGCTGGGCACCGGCTCGGTCGCCGAGGTCGCGCTCGCCGCGGCCGGGGGAGCGGCGGCCTGGTTCGACCCCTCCGAGCTGGACGAGGCCGACGAGAACGCCTTCGCGGCCTGGCTGGCCGACGCGGACCGCCCCAAGGTGCTCCACAACGCCAAGGGCGCCATGCGCGTCTTCGCCGAGCACGGCTGGCGCGTCGAGGGCGTGACCATGGACACCGCGCTCGCCGCCTACCTGGTCAAGCCGGGCCGCCGCTCCTTCGACCTGGACGCGCTGTCCCTGGAGTACCTGCACCGCGAGCTGGCCCCGGCCGCCGCGGCCGACGGCCAGCTGGCCTTCGGCGCGGACGACGGCGCCGAGGCCGAGGCCCTGATGATCCAGGCCCGCGCCGTCCTGGACCTCGGCACGGCCTTCGAGAGCCGCCTTGAGGAGGTGGGCGCCGCCGACCTGCTCCGCGACATGGAGCTGCCCACCTCCGCGCTGCTCGCCCGCATGGAGCGCCACGGCATCGCGGCCGACCGCGCGCACCTCGAAGCGATGGAGCAGATGTTCGCGGGCGCTGTGCAGCAGGCCGTGAAGGAGGCGCACGCGGCGGCCGGGCACGAGTTCAACCTGGGCTCGCCCAAGCAGCTCCAGGAGGTCCTCTTCGGCGAGCTGGCCCTGCCGAAGACGAAGAAGACCAAGACCGGCTACACCACCGACGCCGACGCCCTCGCCTGGCTCGCCACCCAGACCGACAACGAACTGCCGGTGATCATGCTCCGGCACCGCGAGCAGGCGAAGCTGCGGGTCACCGTCGAGGGCCTGATCAAGACCGTCGCGGGCGACGGCCGTATCCACACCACGTTCAACCAGACGGTGGCCGCGACCGGACGCCTGTCCTCCACGGACCCGAACCTGCAGAACATCCCCGTCCGTACGGACGAGGGCCGGGCGATCCGCCGCGGCTTCGTGGTCGGCGAGGGCTTCGAGTCCCTGATGACCGCGGACTACAGCCAGATCGAGCTGCGCGTGATGGCCCACCTCTCCGAGGACGAGAGCCTGATCCAGGCGTTCACCTCCGGCGAGGACCTGCACACCACGGCCGCCTCCCAGGTCTTCGGTGTCGAGCCCGGCGCGGTGGACGCGGAGATGCGCCGCAAGATCAAGGCGATGTCGTACGGCCTCGCCTACGGCCTGTCCGCGTTCGGCCTGTCCCAGCAGCTGAACATCGAGGCGGCCGAGGCCCGCGCCCTGATGGACGCGTACTTCGAGCGCTTCGGCGGGGTCCGGGACTACCTCCGCCGAGCGGTCGACGAGGCCCGGGCCACGGGCTACACGGCGACGCTCTTCGGCCGCCGCCGCTACCTGCCCGACCTCAACAGCGACAACCGCCAGCGCCGCGAAGCGGCCGAGCGCATGGCCCTCAACGCGCCCATCCAGGGCACGGCGGCGGACATCGTCAAGATCGCCATGCTCAAGGTGGACGGCGCGCTGCGCGAGGCGGACCTCAAGTCCCGCATGCTGCTCCAGGTCCACGACGAAATCGTCCTGGAGATCGCCCCCGGCGAGCGGGCGGCCGCGGAGGAGATCGTCCGCCGCGAGATGGCCGGCGCCGTCCAGCTGAGGGCCCCGCTCGACGTCTCGGTGGGCGTGGGCCCGGACTGGGAATCGGCGGCCCACTAGCCGACGTAGCGCCACCGGAGGACGTTGCCGGCGGAGGGAACGTTGCAGCTTTCCCTCCGCCGGCAAGGGCGATCAACCGCCCACGGCGCGTCCCGGCGGTGCCGCCCCCATCGCCACCCGACCGGCCCCCGGCCCCTTCGGCGGGGCCGCACGGTCTTTCTCCGCCGCGACGGCGATCACCCACTGCGGCGGGTCCGGGCGGTGCAGTCCCCATCGCAACGCCGACCGGCCCCTGGCCGCACGAGCCCCCTTCGGCGGGGCCGCGTGGTTTTTCTTCGCCGCGACGGCGGTCAACCGCCCGCGGCGTGTCCGGGCGGTGCCGACCTCACTGCACCCCGACCGGCCCCCGGCCCCTTCGGCGGGGCCGCACGGTCTTTCTCCGCTGCGACGGCGGTCAACCGCCCATGGCGTGTCCGGGCGGTGCAGTCCTCATCGCAACGCCGACCGGCCCCTGGCCGCACGAGCCCCCTTCGGCGGGGCGGCGCGGTCTTTGTCCGCCGCGATGGTGGTCAACCGCCCGCGGCGTGTCCGGGCGGTGCCGACCTCACCGCACCCCCGACCGGCCCCCACCCGTACCGAGAAGCCGACCGGAGCCGCGGCGGGACCGTCACTCTCGTGGCCCCCGCCAAAACGCCCCCCACCCCTCGCAGCCGCAACACTGCGGGCATGGGTATACGCATGCTTCACCACCGGACGCCCGAGGCAGCCACCGGGGCCTGGGCGGACACCGCCTCGGCGCAGGCCGTGCCCGCCACGCCGGTCCCGGCCCTCGCGGCCGACGCAAGCACCGCCCGCATCCCGGCCGATCTGGCCACGACCGTCCGCAAGGTCACCAAGGATCTCCGGCGCGGGCTCACCGTCCGCCCGGCCCACCGGCCCGACTGGCGCCAGTGGGCCGACCTGGCCCGCGGCTACCTCGCCCTCACCCTCGCTGCGATCCCGAGATCGCACCCCCGGCCCACGCTCACGGTCTTCGTCGCGCCCCTCACCGAGCGAGGGGCCGCTCCCGGTCCGCACCGACCACCGCACCGGGATCCCGGGGACCAGCGCCCGGACGCCGGACCCTGACCCCGACGGCGTACACCAGCAGCCCCAGGACCATCCCGGCGCCCACCCCGAAGCACAGGGTGGGCACCAGCTCCCACGGCCGTACGGTCGTGCCCCGCCGCTCCCACCACTGCGCCGTCCGCTGCACCGCCCCGGCCAGCGCACAGCCACCGATCACCGCGAGCGCCCGCCACCGGTCCCGCACGGACAGCACCGGCACCCCCGCCGGCTCCCCACCCGGCGCCCGCCGCAGAGCACGCACCACGAACACCGCGATCAGCACGGCACCCGCCACCGACGACCCGTACTGCAGCCAGGTGAACAGCGGCATGCCCGCCACGCTGTCCCGCCCGATGGCCGGAACCAGCCGCACACCCCACCGATCGTGATGCGTGAACGCGTCCCACACCACATGCGTGAGCGCGCCGAGCACCGCGGAGCCGTACCACCACCCCACCGACGCGGCCCGCACGCGCGCGCGTGGCGCGCCGCAGCGCAGCAGGGCGGCCGGCCGTCCCTGCCGGGCCCGCGGCAGCAGCGCAAGCAACGGCTCCCGGACCAGCAGCCACAGCCCCACGAGGGCCCAGGCGATGAGCACGTCGACCGTGACGACCCCGGTGAACGCGTGCGTGACCGAGCCGAACTCCATGCCGCCCGGCAGGACACCGGCCGCGTAGTAGGGCATGTCGGGCGCGAAGGAGCCCGCGACGAGCAGCGCGGGCACCAGCCGGCCCCGCCCGCGCCCGTCCCGGCGGATCGCGGGCAGCACGGCCGCCGCATGACTGAGCGTGAACGGCAACAGAGCCCCCAAGGCGGTCGACGGCCCGGACTCCGGCGCCGGTGATCAGCTCCGCCCAGTATGCGTGACCGCCTTCGAGTGAGTTCACGGCAACGACAGTCGGCCAACCGGTTAAATCCGGGCGCGAACCGGTGCCCGCTCAAAGCAAGTTGTCGTAGGGTCACCTGGGTCGCCCTTGAGGACGCGGCGTCCGTACACCCGTCGCAGGGATGGAAGGGCGTAGCAGGGGCAACCAGATCACCGGGTCAACCGTCACACCAGAGCGAGGCAGACAGGCGGAGACGGACGCGCGGGCGTCCACGGGAGGGATTCACTCTATGGCGGCGCATTTCGGCAGGCGGCTGCGCAAGGGAGCGGCGACCACCGCCGTGGCCGCGGCGGCGGTCGCGGCTCTCTCCGCGTCCCAGGCTCCGGGAGCGACCGGCGAGGACCACGGCAGACAGACGACGGCCGGTGCCTCCAACCCCCTGCCGGACGGGTCCGCCGACGGCAACGCCACCGGCAACTCGCCCTACTACACGGACCTGCCGCCCCTCAAGAGCCCCGCCCCCAGCCCCTCGTCGAGCGTCGGCACGCCCGTCTCCCGGGGCGAGGGCGAGGCCGGCATCCCGGCGACCGTCCTTGACGCCTACAAGAAGGCCGAGGCCTCACTGCGCTCCTCCAAGCCCGGCTGCAACCTGCCCTGGCAACTGCTCGCCGCCATCGGCAACGTCGAGTCGGGGCAGGCCCGCGGCGGGCAGGTCGATGCCGACGGCACCACCCTGCACCGGATCCTGGGCCCGCAGCTCGACGGCAACGGCTTCGCGCTCATCGCGGACACCGACGGCGGCGCCTACGACGGCAACAGCACCTACGACCAGGCCGTCGGCCCCATGCAGTTCATCCCGTCCACCTGGGCCTGGGCCGGCCGCGACGGCAACGGGGACGGCAAGAAGGACCCCAACAACGTCTACGACGCCGCGCTCGCCGCGGGCCACTACCTGTGCCGCAACGACTGGGACATGTCCACCGAGGGCGGCCTGCACCGCGCGATCCTCAGCTACAACAACTCGCAGGAGTACCTCAACCTCGTCCTGAACTGGATGGAGTACTACCGCAAGGGCACCCACTCCGTCCCCGACGGCTCCGGCGACGTGCCCGAGCACCGCAGCGACGGCGGCTCCGGCCGCACCACCTCCCCGAGCCCCTCGAACCCGCCGGAGACCAAGCCGAAGCCGAAGCCCCACAAGCCCGGGCACGACAACGGCGGGAACGAGAACGGGAACGGCGGGAACGAGAACGGGAACGGCGGGAACGAGTCGCCGAACCCGAAGCCGCCCAAGCCGCCGAAGCCGCCCGTCCCGCCGACTCCGCCCACTCCGCCGACCCAGACCGACCTGGTGGACCACCTGGTGGGCGCGGGTACCGGCAAGCTCACCGCGATGGCCGGCGACGCCTTCACCGAGCCGGTCAGCGTCCGCGCCGAGACCAAGGCCGGCAAGTCCGTCGCCAAGATCCGGATCCGCTTCACCCTCACCGGCGACACGGACGCCACCTTCGCCGGCGGCGAGACCGTGGCCACGGTCGCCACCGACGCCAAGGGCATCGCGCTCGCCCCGGCGCTCCAGGCCGGCGAGAAGACCGGCGACTTCAAGGTCACCGCCACCGTCGTGGGCCGCTCGGTCAAGGGCGTCGACTACACGGCCACCGTCACCCCGCGCGCCGCCGACACCCTGGCCCGCACCAGCGACACCCCGCTGACCTGCACCCCGGGCGGCGAGTTCGCCGACCAGGTCCAGGCGAAGGCGACGTACAAGGGCGCCGTCGCGGACAAGGTCGCGGCCACCGCCACCCTGATCAAGTCCGACACCGACGCCACGGAGAACGACAAGGGCCCCTACTTCAAGGACGCCGACGGCAAGGCCGTACGCACCCTCACCGGCCTCCAGACGGACGCCAAGGGCCTGCTCACGCTGCCGAAGCTGTACGCGGACGACACCACCGGCACCTTCCTGCTCCGCATCACCACCACGGGCGGGGCGACGCTCACGGTGGAGCTGAAGGTCGAGGCCGCCGCCTCCCCGGCGAGCCCGACCTCCAGCCCGTCAGCCTCCTGACGCACAGCACGCACAGGACACACAGCAGCTCAGAGGGCGCCCTCCCCGGCTCCGGCGGGAAGGGCGCCCTCGTTCGTGCGTGCACCGCTGTTCTCATCTCGACCGCCCGTTGCTACGGTGCCTGACCTGACGAGCCGTCAGAACCAGTCAGGACACCGACCGTCCGCCGGGAGGCCCCGCATGCGCGCTCTGATCGCCGCCGCGACCGGTCTCGCCCTCGCGCTCGCCCTGGTCCTCGCGATCAGCGCGCTGGGCTCGCCGTCGGGCCGGACGTCCCCCAAGCCGCTGCTGACGACGGTGCCCCCGCACCCGTAGCCGCGCCCGTCCGGGAGGGAGGCCGGAATGCGCCGCAAGGCAAGCCTGGTCCTGCTCGCCTGCACCGTGTTCTTCGCGGCACTGGCCCCGCTCATGCGCTGGTACGCCTTCCCGCGCCTGGCCCGGATCCCCGCGAACCAGTACCAGGACATGGTTCTGGAGGCCAAGGACGCCACCCTCCTCGACTACGGCACCATGCGCGCGAGGAAGGTCTCCAAGGTCACCATCGTGCAGACCCTCAAGGGCGACGTGGAGGCCGCGAAGAAGGTCGAGAGAACGGCCGGCCGGCCGGTCGTCGTCTGGGACGGACTGTCCTACGTCCAGGGCCCCGACGGCAAGATGGTCTCCAAGGTCCCCGAACGCTACATCTTCGACGCCCACAGCCAGGACCCCGTACACGCCACCGGCGAGATGGTCGACGGCGACCCGGTGAAACGCGAGGGCATCGAGTTCAAGTGGCCCTTCCTGACGCAGAAGCGGGACTACGAGTACTTCGACGCGCAGACCCGCACCACCAGCCCCATCCACTACAAGGGCACCCGGACCTTCCGCGGCCTGCCGGTCTACTACTTCGAGCAGACCGTCCCGTGGACGAAGGTCCCCATGCCGAAGACCATGCCGGTGCAGGGCATCACGCCGGAGTCGGTCGCCGGAACGGGCACGACCCGCTGGTACTCCACCGTCCGCAGGTTCTGGGTCGAACCGGTCACCGGCGCACCCGTCTACGGCGAGGAGAGCCACCAGGAGGAACTGCGCGGCGGCACCCTGCTCGGCGGCCGGGCCAAGGTCACCGCCTTCTCCGGGCACGTGAAGATGCGCGAGGACTACGTCGACCACACGGTCGCCCTGGTCAAGCACAACCGCACCCTCGTGCTGGCCCTCACCTCGTACACCCCCTGGGGCTCCCTCACCCTCGGCGTGCTGCTCCTCGCCCTCGCCCTCTACCTGGAGGCCCGCGCCCGCCGCCCACAGGATCCGGCGCCCACGCAGACCGAGGAACCCGAACCGGTCAGCGCCTGAGCCGCGCGTTGGTGTGCCGCGTGGGCTCCGCGGTCGCCGGGTCCTCGGGCCACGGATGCTTGGGGTACCGGCCGCGCAGCTCCGCGCGCACGCCCTGGTAGCCGTCCCTCCAGAAGGAGGCGAGGTCGGCCGTGACGGCGGCGGGCCGCCCGGCCGGCGACAGCAGATGCACCAGCAGCGGCACGCCCGCCACACTCGGCGTCTCCCGCAGCCCGAACATCTCCTGCAACTTGACCGCGAGGACCGGCCGGTCGGGCTCCTGATAGTCGATCCGGATCCTGGACCCGCTCGGCACGGTGATCCGCTCGGGCGCCAGCTCGTCCAGCCGCGCGGCCTCCCCGCTCGCCCAGGGCAGCAGCCGCGCAAGCGCCTGCCCGGCGTCGATCCGTCCGAGGTCGGCCCGCCGCCGGGCCCGGCCCAGCTCCGGCTCCAGCCACTCGTCCACGCGCGCGTGCAGCGCCGCGTCCGACACGTCCGGCCACGGCTCCCCGAGGCGGGCACGCAGGAACGCCAGCCGCTGCCGCAGCACCTCCGCGTCGGGCGACCACCGCAGCAGCCCGAGCCCCTCCTGCCGGAGCCCTTCCAGGAGGGCGCCGCGGACCAGGGCCGGGTCGGCGTCCCGCAGCGGCCGTACGGCCAGCTCGATCGCCCCGAGCCGTTCGACATGCCGGGCCACGACGTCCCCGCCGGCCCAGTGCACCTCGTCCCGCTCCTCCAGCAGCGCCCCCGCGGCGGCCCGCGCCACGTCCTCGCCCACGGCGGCCCCGAGCCGCACGCGCGCGTGCCCCTTCCCCGTGGGCCGGTCGGCGACGGCGACGACGATCCAGGGGGCACCCCGCAGAGCGGACCCCTCGGCGATCTCGGCCCGGGTCCCGGACGCCATGAGGTACGACCCGCCGTCCAGCCTGGCGACCCGCTCGGGGAAGGCGAGGGCGGCAACGAGCCCGGCGAGCCCGTCGTCGTGGGTGCCTGGTACGAGGTCCACGCACCCCGGCAGCCGAAAGGCACGGGTGGACGGGTGGGAAGACTCCGTCGAGACCGCCCGCAGCCGCCGCACTTCCGCGGCCCACCGCCCCGCGTAGGCGTCACCCCCGCCCCGGGCCCGCCGCAACGCACCGGCGAGATCATCGCCGTACTCCCGCGGCACCTCCTCCGACAGCAGGGCGACGACGGAGGCCCCCTCGCCGGACGTGTCCAGCAACGCCCGCCCCAGCCGGGGGTGCACCCCCAGCCTGGCCAACCGCGCCCCGACCTCCGTGGCCCGCCCGACGGAATCCACCGCCCCCACGGCCGACAGAACCTCCCGCGCCGCGGTCATCGCCCCACCGGGCGGCGGGTCCAGCAACGCCAGCCCGGAGGCGTCCGGATCGCCCCAGCAGGCCGCCTGAAGCGCGAACGCGGTCAGATCGGCCACCTTGATCTCGGGCGCCGGAAAGGCCGGCAGACGGCCGTCCTCGGCCTCCGCCCAGCACCGGTACACCGCACCCGGCGCCTCACGCCCGGCCCGCCCCGCCCGCTGCCGCCCGGCCGCCCGCGACGCCCGCACGGTCGTCAGCCCGCTCAGCCCGCGCGCGTGATCCACCCGCGGCTCCCGCGCCAGCCCGGAGTCGACCACCACCCGCACCCCGGGCACGGTCAGCGACGACTCCGCCACCGCCGTCGCCAGCACCACCCGGCGCCGCTGCCCGGCCGTCAGCACCGCGTCCTGCACCGCGGCCGGCGCCCGCCCGTGCACCTGGAGCACCTCGACGTCGCCCGGATCCCCCAGCAGGCCCGCCACGCGCGCGATCTCACCCACGCCGGGCAGGAAGCACAGCACGTCCCCGTCCCGTTCGGCCAGCGCCCGCCGCACCACCGACGCCACGTGCGCCAGCAGCGCCGGATCCACCCGCATCCCGTGCGGCGGCCGTACCGGACGGGCCGGGGGAGCCCACACCTCCTCCACCGGATACGCCACACCCGCCGCCTCGACCACCGGCGCCCCGCCGAGCAGCCGCGCCCACCCCGCCGCGTCCGTGGTCGCCGACGCGGCCACCAGCCGCAGCTCCGGCCGCAGCGCCTCCCGGACGTCCCACAGGAACGCGGCGACGGTGTCGGCGTCCAGATGCCGCTCGTGGACCTCGTCGAGGACGACGACGTCCACCCCGGCCAGCTCCTGGTCGCGCTGGAGCCGCTGCAGCAGGACACCGGTCGTGACGACCTCCACGCGCGTGTGCCGCCCCACGCTCCGCTCGCCGCGCACCGTGAAGCCGACGCTCCGCCCCGGCTGCTCGCCCAGCAGCCACGCCATGCGCCGGGCCGCCGCCCGCGCCGCGATCCGCCGCGGCTCGGCCACCACGACCCGCCGCGCGGGACCGCCCCCGACCAGCCCCGCGAGCACCAGCGGCACCAGCGTCGTCTTGCCGGTGCCGGGCGGCGCCACGAGGACGGCGGTGCCGTCCCCCTCCAGGGCGTCGGTCAGAGCGGGCAGGGCGGACCGCACGGGCAGTGCGTCCAGAGCGTCGTAACGGATCACGCCCCCAGTGTCGTACGACAGCGAAAGCGGCCCCTCACGCGCGCGTGAGGGGCCGCGAAAAGAAGCCCGGACCGGAACCCGCGCGCTTCAGTCCCGCTCGCACACGAAGATCGCCGTGCCGGGGATCAGGTTCCCGCGCAGCGGAGACCAGCCGCCCCACTCCGAGGTGTTCCAGGCCGGCCACTCCGGCTCCACCAGGTCCACCAGCCGGAAACCGGAGGCCACGATGTCCCGCACCCGGTCGCCGAGCGTCCTGTGGTGCTCGACGTAGACCGCGCGGCCCTCCTCGTCCTGCTCCACGTAGGGCGTGCGGTCGAAGTACGACGCGGACACCGACAGGCCCTCGGGGCCCGGCTCGTCCGGGAACGCCCAGCGGATCGGATGCGTCACCGAGAACACGAACCGCCCGCCCGGCCGCAGCACCCGGCGCACCTCGCGCAGCACCAGCCGCGGATCGGCCACGAACGGCAGCGCCCCGTACGCGGAGCACGCCAGATCGAAGGAGCCGTCCGCGAAGGGCAGCGCGCCGGCGTCGGCGCAGACCAGCGGAAACGATCCGCCTATCCGCAGCGCGTGCTGCAGCTGGCGGTGCGAGAGGTCCAGGGCCACCGGACGGGCGCCCCGCGCGGCCAGCCAGCGCGCGCACTGCGCCGCGCCCGCGCCGATCTCCAGGACGTCCTTGTCCTTCAGCTCCTCCGGCGGGCCGAGCAGCTCGGCCTCCACCTCGTCCAGACCCTCCGGGCCCCACACGAAGCGGTCGTCGCCCAGGAACGTGCCGTGCTCGATCTGGTACTCGTCCGCGTTGCGGTCCCACCAGCCACGGTTGGCCCGGCTGCTCTCCGTGACGTCCGCGTCGCGCCGGGTGGCTTCCGGCTCGTGATCCTCGGACCCCGCCGGGTTGTGCGCTTCAGGCTCTTGGATGATCGGCTCCCTCGTCGTACTCTTCCGTCCAACCCGCCGGGGGTTCGTACGGAAGGAATCCCATGGGCCGTGTGGCCTGTTGGGACGATTCTTCTGCCGGGTATGCGGCGATCCGCCCCGGGTATGCGCCTTCGCGCATTGACCATGTCCGGCTGCCCCCGTATGCTACAAGTTGCGCTGCGGGCCTGCGCACCTCAGACGTAGCAGGCTGCGCTCGCATCTGTTGTATGTCCCCTCGGTTGTCGAGGCGCCATCACCAGTTTCTGGTGGGGCGCTTCCTTGGCTGTCCGGCTTCTGCAGAGCGAAACGGGCTCCCGGCGTAAGCAGTACCTACGACTTCAATGTCCGTACCGGAGCCCTTTCCCACATGACGAGCAGCACCGAGACCACCGCCACCACCCCGCAGGTAGCGGTCAACGACATCGGTAACGAGGAAGCCTTCCTCGCAGCGATCGACGAGACGATCAAGTACTTCAACGACGGCGACATCGTCGACGGCGTCATCGTGAAGGTCGACCGGGACGAGGTCCTGCTCGACATCGGTTACAAGACCGAAGGTGTCATTCCGAGCCGCGAGCTCTCGATCAAGCACGACGTCGACCCGAACGAGGTCGTCGCCGTCGGCGACGAGATCGAGGCCCTGGTCCTCCAGAAGGAGGACAAGGAAGGCCGCCTGATCCTCTCGAAGAAGCGCGCCCAGTACGAGCGTGCCTGGGGCACCATCGAGAAGATCAAGGAAGAGGACGGCATCGTTACCGGTACCGTCATCGAGGTCGTCAAGGGTGGTCTCATCCTCGACATCGGCCTCCGCGGCTTCCTCCCGGCCTCCCTGGTCGAGATGCGCCGTGTCCGCGACCTCCAGCCCTACGTGGGCAAGGAGCTCGAGGCGAAGATCATCGAGCTGGACAAGAACCGCAACAACGTGGTCCTGTCCCGCCGTGCCTGGCTGGAGCAGACCCAGTCCGAGGTCCGCCAGACGTTCCTCACGACCCTCCAGAAGGGTCAGGTCCGCTCCGGTGTGGTCTCCTCGATCGTCAACTTCGGTGCCTTCGTGGACCTGGGTGGCGTCGACGGTCTGGTCCACGTCTCCGAGCTGTCCTGGAAGCACATCGACCACCCCTCCGAGGTTGTCGAGGTCGGCCAGGAGGTCACCGTCGAGGTTCTCGACGTCGACATGGACCGCGAGCGCGTCTCCCTGTCGCTGAAGGCGACCCAGGAAGACCCGTGGCAGCAGTTCGCCCGCACCCACCAGATCGGCCAGGTCGTGCCCGGTAAGGTCACGAAGCTGGTTCCGTTCGGTGCGTTCGTCCGCGTGGACGAGGGCATCGAGGGTCTGGTCCACATCTCCGAGCTGGCCGAGCGCCACGTGGAGATCCCGGAGCAGGTCGTCCAGGTCAACGACGAGATCTTCGTCAAGGTCATCGACATCGACCTCGAGCGTCGCCGCATCAGCCTCTCGCTGAAGCAGGCCAACGAGTCCTTCGGTGCCGACCCGTCCGCGGTCGAGTTCGACCCGACCCTGTACGGCATGGCCGCGTCCTACGACGACCAGGGCAACTACATCTACCCCGAGGGCTTCGACCCGGAGACCAACGACTGGCTGCCGGGCTACGAGAAGCAGCGCGAGGAGTGGGAGCGCCAGTACGCCGAGGCGCAGGCCCGCTTCGAGCAGCACCAGCAGCAGGTCATCAAGTCCCGCGAGGCCGACGCCGCTGCTGCGGCCGAGGGTGGCGAGGCTGCGGCTCCGGCCGCGACCGGCGGTTCGTACTCCTCCGAGGGCGCGGACACCTCCGGTGCGCTCGCCTCGGACGAGGCGCTCGCCGCGCTGCGCGAGAAGCTCGCCGGCGGCCAGAGCTGAGCTCTGCGACTGAGCTGAGGCTCGGTCGGTAGTGTGAGGGCCCGTACCTTTCGAGGTGCGGGCCCTCGGACGTTCCCCCTCAGGGCGTGACCGCGATGTTGGTCAGGCCCTTGCCGCCTGTCACCGACGAGGACATCGTTGCCCTTCACGTCGACCCGGGAGTCGTCGTAGCTGGCGCCGGTCAGGCCGCTGCCGTCGAAGGTGTTCCCGGTGATCCGGGCGCCGGTCGTGCCCTCCTTGATGTCTACGTGTTCGCGATCCCCACGTAGGTGCCGTCCGCCAGATGGAGCGTGTCGCCGGGCTCGGCGGCGCCGAGCGCGGTCTTCGGCTGGGCCGCGGACCGTTTCTCCTACATGAACGATAAACGTCAATGTGAACGCCTCTGCTCGTGAAGGTGCGGACCGGCTGACGGGGCGTCAAGGTGTCCCGCGCGGGATCGCAGTTCAGGGCGTGTGGCGGGAATTCCCGCGTTCCAGGGCGCGTTGTCGATGTCGGACACGAGGAGGAGCGGTCACAGTGCTTGATCCGCAGGGTTTGTACGCATGGGAGCCGAAGGGCCTCGCCGTGGTCGACATGGCGCTCGCCCAGGAGTCGGCCGGTCTTGTCATGCTCTACCACTTCGACGGATACATCGACGCGGGTGAGACCGGGGACCAGATCGTCGACCGGCTGCTCGACTCACTGCCCCACCAGGTCGTCGCCCGATTCGACCACGACCGGCTCGTGGACTACCGGGCCCGCCGGCCCCTGCTGACCTTCAAGCGGGACCGCTGGACCGACTACGAGGTCCCGGCCATCGAGGTGCACCTCGTCCAGGACACCACCGGCGCCCCGTTCCTGCTGCTGTCCGGCCCCGAACCGGACGTGGAGTGGGAGCGGTTCGCGGCGGCGGTGCGGCAGATGGTGGAGCGGCTCGGCGTGCGCCTGTCCGTGAACTTCCACGGCATCCCGATGGGCGTCCCGCACACCCGCCCGGTGGGCCTGACCCCGCACGGCAACCGCACCGACCTGATCCCCGGCCACCGCAGCCCCTTCGACGAGGCGCAGGTGCCCGGCAGCGCCGAGTCGCTGATCGAGTACCGGCTCATGGAGGCCGGGCACGACGTCCTGGGCGTCGCCGCGCACGTCCCGCACTACATCGCCCGGTCCGCGTACCCGGACGCCGCGCTGACCGTCCTGGAGGCCATCACGGCCGCCACCGGCCTGGTCCTGCCGGGCGTCGCGCACTCCCTGCGCACGGACGCCCACCGCACCCAGACCGAGATCGACCGGCAGATCCAGGAGGGCGACGAGGAGCTGACCGCGCTCGTCCAGGGCCTTGAGCACCAGTACGACGCCGCGGCGGGCGCCGAGACCCGGGGCAACATGCTGGCCGAGCCCGTGGACATCCCGTCGGCCGACGAGATCGGGCGCGAGTTCGAGCGGTTCCTGGCGGAGCGCGAGGGCGACAACTGACGCGCGCCCGCGGGGGCGCGGGCCGTGGCACAGGGTCGCGGGCCGTTGCGCTGTGCGGCGCCGCCGCGAGGGGCGCGCCCCGCGTCCGAGCGGAGCCGAGAGCCCGGGGAGCAACCGGCCCCCATCGGCCCGCACCTGCCGCACCCGCTGCACCTGCCGCGCCCGCCCATCGGCGCAGCGTCTAGGCTTCCGCTCATGCTGACAGTGGGCCTGACCGGCGGGATCGGCGCCGGCAAGAGCGAGGTGTCGCGGCTGCTCGTGGAGCACGGGGCCGTACTGATCGACGCGGACCGCATCGCCCGCGAGGTCGTGGCGCCCGGCACCCCCGGCCTCGCGGCCGTGGTCGACGCCTTCGGAACGGACATCCTCGCCGCGGACGGCAGCCTGGACCGGCCCCGGCTCGGCTCGATCGTCTTCGCCGACCCCGAGAAGCTCGCCGTCCTCAACTCGATCGTGCACCCCCTGGTGGGCGCCCGCTCCCGCGAGCTGGAGAGCGCCGCGGCCGAGGACGCCGTGGTGGTCCACGACGTCCCGCTGCTCACCGAGAACGGCCTCGCACCCCTCTACGACGTCGTGGTCGTCGTGGACGCGAGCCCCGAGACCCAGCTCGACCGGCTGGTACGGCTGCGCGGGATGACCGAGGAGGACGCACGCGCGCGTATGGCCGCGCAGGCGACGCGCGAGCAGCGCCGGGAGATCGCGGACATGGTGATCGACAACGACGTCCCGCTGGACGCGCTGAGGAAACGCGTCGCCGAGGTGTGGGACGACCTCGCACGCCGGGCCCGACAGGGCGACACGGGCGAGGAATAGGCGGCCGGTTCGGGGCGTTGAACGGCTGGAGCAAGGGAAGGACTCAGCCGTGCCCGAGACCAGCGGTTCCACCGGACGTACTCCGGAAACGCATGTCATCGACTTCCGTGCCGCCGAGCAACTGCTCAACGCGCGGGATCCGCGGGGCGCGGTGAAGCTGCTCGACGGAGTCATCGCCGCGCATCCCGAGAACACCGCCGCCCGCCTGCTCCGCGCGCGTGCCTTCTTCGCCGCGGCGCAACTGCGGCCCGCCGAGCTGGAGTTCACCATCGTGCTGGAGCGCGAGCCGGACAATGCGTTCGCGCACTTCGCCCTGGCCCGCACCTATGAGCGGCAGGGCCGGCCCGACCAGGCCAAGCGCCACTTCCGGCTGGCCGCCGCGCTCGACCCCAACCCGCAGTATCTGAAGGCGGCGCGCTTCGAGGAGTGAGGGGGCGACGGTCCTCCGGTCGGTGATGGACAGTGGGCGACGGCCCTCCGGGCCGGCCGGGCGGCGGACCCCCCGGGGTCACGGGTGGCGGTGCCTCGGCGGCCCCGGGTACGGCGGCCGGCTGTCCGGCGGCCGGTACGGCGGTACGTCACGCCCCGGCTGGTAGTGCGGTCCCTGCCGGATGTGCCGGAGGATCACGGTCATGTCGATCGTGGCCAGCAGCCACAGCACTCCGCAGGCCGCCGCCCAGCCCGGGCGCCCGACCAGCGCGAACGCCGCTGTGCCGAAGATCGCCCAGCCCAGTCCCCACACGCTCAGCCACAACCGCGCCCGCAGTGCACTGCGCGCGGTCGCAGGCTCACTGCCCGTACGCATCGGATCACCACTCCTGGTGGCAACGTACTCTTCGAGAACGACACGCATCAAGGCAAGGACGGCTCCCGTTCCGGGCCGCATCACCGTCCACGGAGAGTTCCCGTTCCGGGGCCGAATGACTCGAACGAGTGAACTGGGGGAGGACGGGAACGGGCGTGCGGGGACCGGCCGTTGTCCGGGCATGAGGATCGACATGCGTGAGGGATACGAGGGCACGGGACCGGGGTCGATCACCCCGGACGGCTGCGCGGTCGAGCTGTACGAGCGGCTGCCGGTGGGGGACGAGCCGGAGATCATCGCGGCGGCGGTGCCCGCCGGGGCGCACATCCTGGAGCTGGGCAGCGGGGTGGGCCGGGTGACCCACCCACTGCTGGAGCGCGGCTTCACGGTCACGGCGGTGGACGAGTCCGCCGACATGCTAGCCCGGATCCGCGGGGCCCGCACGATATGCGCCTCCATCGAGGATCTCGACCTCGGCGAGAAGTTCGACGTGGTGATGCTCGCGTCGTTCCTGGTGCACGCCGGTGACGAGGAGGTGCGCAGAGGCATGCTGCGCACCTGCGCCCGGCATGTGGCGGAGGGCGGCTGTGTGCTCATCCAGCGGGAGGGCCCGGACTACCACACCAACGTGCCCAGGGAGCGGGTCGACCCGAGCGGCTTCACCGTACGGATCGCCGCGGTGGAGCCGGCCGGGGACGGGGTGGACTCGGTCCGCGCGGAGTATGTGTTCCCGGACGCGGTCTGGACCCAGACGTTCCTGTCCAGGCCCCTGACGAAGGAGCGGTTCGAGTCGGCACTGGCGGAAGCGGGACTGGAGGTGGACACCTATCTGACACCGGACGGGATCTGGGTGAGGGCAGTGCCCATGGCGTGACGGCGGTCGGGACGGCCAGACGCTACGGAGCGCCGGGTGGGCGATGAGTTCTCGACACCTGACCGGTCTACCTCGGTGACAGCAACCGGGACCGCTTCACCAGGAGACCCTCATGTCCGAGACCACCGCCTCCGTCGGCTCCACGTCGTCCGCGACCACCACCGCCTCGCCCACCGGCCGGGTGCGCGGAGCCCGGGTCGCCCTGCGCTCCGTGCAGGTGCTGCTCGCCCTGTTCTACGGCATCGCGAGCGCCCTGCCCAAGCTCATAGCGCACCCGACGGCCGTCGAGTCCTTCGACAGGATCGGCTGGGGCAGCGGGGCCATGTACACCATCGGCGCGCTCGAACTCGTCGGCGGCATAGCGCTGTTGATCCCCGTGCTGCAGTCGGTCGCGGCGCTCGCCCTCAGCGCGCTCATGGTGGGGGCGTTCATCGTCCAGCTCACCGCGTTCGACGGCCAGAACGCGGCGACCCCGCTGATCCTGATCGCACCGCTCGCCCTGATCGCCTGGACCCGCCGGGCACACAACGGGGACCTGCTGAGACTGCTGCGCCGACGCTGACACCACACCACCGCCGTCACGCCGCCGCTGCCGCCGACCGGGTTTCCGATCCCCGGCCAGGGGCAGCGGCGGGCGTGGCGGGGAGGGCGGGTGCTCCTACGGACCTGCTCCCGTCAGCTCACCGACCGCGCGGGCGTCCACCGGAGCCACCGGAGCCACCGGGCCCGCCGGCGCCACCGCGTCCGCCGCGGTCGCCGGACCCGTCAGCTCCGCCACGGCCGCCGGATCCGCCGGCTCGACCCCGGCCGCCGGATCCGCCAGGGCCCCCCGGCTTGGCGTAGTCGGCGAAGCCTCCCGGGGCGCCCTGGGCGAGGCCGCGGAGGCGTTCCATCTCTCGGCGGTCCCGCTTGGTGGGGCGGCCGGTGCCACGGTCGCGGAGACCGGCGGGAGCGATGGCCTCGCGGGGCGGAGGCGGAGGGGAGTTGTCGATGTAGCACTGGGTGGCCACAGGAGCGCCGACCCGCTTGCGGATCAGGCGCTTGACGATCACGACCCGTTCCCGGCCCTCGTGGCGCAGCCGTACCTCGTCGCCGACGCGTACGGAGTAGGCGGGCTTCACCCGCTCGCCGTTCACATGCACATGTCCGCCCCGGCAGGCGGCGGCACCGAGGGAGCGGGTCTTGATCAGGCGGACGGCCCAGATCCAGCTGTCGATGCGGACGGTCTCGCCGCCCGCGGGCCGAGCGGCCTCGGCGGCGGCCACGGCAGCGGCGATCTTGGGATCGAGCGACTGGTCGACAGGGGCGGAGGTCGTGCCGTCCGGCCCGCCGGTTCCCTCGCCGGTCCCACGGTCCACGTTGTCGTCCGCATCCTCGGAAGCCATGTCCCGACCTTAACGCCCCGGGGCTGCTGAGCCGGAAGCGATTTTCCGGCGCCCGCGGGCGGGCCGGGAGGCACCTCCGTGGCCCCTGCCCCGCCCGCACCACCCAGGGTGCGCCGCATCCCCGCGACGCCGAGGCGCCGCACCCGGCATCCCGTCCCCTCGGTCCCGTGCCGGCGATCCTGGCCCCGCTGATCTGCGGCTTCGTGGCGCCGGGCGCTGCGCTCGGCCGAGCCGCCCGGGGCATACGGTGGCTGCATGGACGACAGCTGCGCCCTCGCTCGGCTCGACCGGCGTGTCGCGGACTGCCGGGCCTGTCCCCGGCTGGTCGCCTGGCGTGAGGAGGTGGCCCGTACGAAGCGGACCGCGTTCGCGGACTGGACGTACTGGGGTCGGCCGGTGCCCGGGTTCGGCCCGGCCGACGCGCGGCTGGTGATCATCGGGCTGGCCCCGGCCGCGCACGGCGGGAACCGGACCGGCCGTATGTTCACGGGCGACCGCTCGGGAGACGTGCTGTACCAGGCGCTGTACGACGTGGGGCTCGCCTCGCAGCCCACCTCCGTCAGCGCCGACGACGGTCTCGAGCTGTACGGGGTGCGGGTCACCGCGCCCGTGCACTGCGCCCCGCCCGCCAACAAGCCGACGCCGGGGGAGCGCGACACCTGTCGGCCCTGGCTGGTCCAGGAGCTGACGCTGCTCCGGCCGACGCTGAAGGCCGCGGTCGTCCTCGGCGCCTTCGGCTGGCAGGCCGCGCTGCCCGCGTTCGCGGAGGCGGGCTGGACCGTGCCGCGCCCGCGCCCGGCCTTCGCCCACGGCACCCGCGTCTCGCTGGACGGCCTGGACCTCTTCGGCTGCTTCCACGTCAGCCAGCGCAACACCTTCACCGGCCGGCTCACCGCCGAGATGCTGCGCGAGGTGCTGCGCAGGGCGGCGGAGGCGGCCGGGCTGTCCGGCGGGCTGCCGTAGCGAGTCGGCAGTGAGCCCCGCTCAGTCCGCTGCGGCTTCCTGGCCGAACAGGTGCCGTACCGTCGAGCGGTAGTTGGCGCGGACGTGATCGAGGGCGTGGGCGCGGGCGCGGTCCGGGTCGCCGGAGGCGATGGCCTCGTACAGCTCGCGGTGTTCGGCGAGGAGCTGGGGCCATTCCTCGTTGCGCCGGGTGAGCCAGCGCAGGCGGCCGTCGACCGGTTCCATGACCGAGATCAGCAGGCCGTTGCCGGCCATGGCGAGGACGCGGTCGTGGAAGCGGGTGTTGATGTCCGTGATCGCCTCGGCGTCTTCGTCCTTCGTGGCCCGGGCCGCCTGGTCGAGCAGGGCCCGCAGTTCGGCGAGGGCCTCGGGGGTCGCGCGGGACGCCGCCAGCCCCGCCGCGTACACCTCCAACGCCTCGCGCAGCTCGAAGAGTTCCCGGACGTCGGCCGGGGTGAGCCGGCGTACGACCGTACGGCGGGCCGACTCGAACAGGACGAACCCCTCGGCGACCAGGGCGCGGATCGCCTCCCGCACCGGCACCCGCGAGACGCCGAACCGCTCGGCCAGTTCCCGTTCGACGAGCCGGTCACCGGGGCCGAGGCGCCCGGAGATGATGTCCTCCCGCAGGCTCGCCAGGACCCGTTCGCGCACCGCGCCCAAGGGTTCGGCCTTCGCCCTGCCGGGGCTCGTCGTGGGGCTCATGGGCCCATCTTCGCCGAAAGCGGGGGGCTTTTACGGGGCCGTAACGGCAACGACATCGGTCCGAACGCTTGACGGCGGGACCATGGCGGCAGTTTGGTATACCAAACGCGCTCGCCCGGCACCGAAACCCGCCGCCCTCCGTCCCCTCGTCCATGGAGGCCCCGTGTCCCTCGCCGACCGCGCCGCAGCCACCGGCGCCCTCGCGTCCGTCCCCGACCCCCGCCTCGTCAACGAGGACCTCGCCCCAGCGAAGCAGCGGAACTGGAAGGTCTTCGACCTGTTCGCCATGTGGATGTCCGACGTCCACAACCTCGGCAACTACACCTTCGCCGCCGGCCTGCTGGTCCTCGGCATGAACGTCTGGCAGATCTTCACCTCGCTCCTCGTCGGCTTCGTGCTGATCTACGCCGGCATGAACCGCATGGGGAGGATCGGCCAGCGGCACGGGGTACCGTTCCCGGTCGTCAGCCGGATCAGCTTCGGCGTCTGGGGCGCCAACGTCCCGGCGCTGATCCGGGCCGTGATCGCCATCATGTGGTACGGCATCCAGACCTATCTGGCCTCCGTCGCCGTCAATGTGATGCTGCTCGCGGCCTGGCCGGGCCTGGAGTCGCTGACTCACCACTCCTTCCTCGGCCTGGACGCGCTCGGCTGGATCTCCTTCGTCTCGCTCTGGCTGCTCCAGGCGCTGATCATCAGTCAGGGCATGGAATCCGTGCGGAAGTTCCAGGACTTCTGCGGTCCGGCGATCTGGCTGGTGATGATCGCGCTGGCGGTGTGGGTCCTGGCCAAGGCCCACTGGAGCATCTCGCTGACCTCCACCCCGCATCCGGTCTCCGTCGGCGAGCAGTGGCGGCAGTGGTTCGGCGCGATCGGCCTCATCCTCGCCACCTACGGCACCCTGATGCTCAACTTCTGCGACTTCTCCCGCTTCGCGCCCGACCAGCGGACCGTCCGCCGCGGGAACTTCTGGGGCCTGCCCATCAACTCCACGGCGTTCGTGGTCGTCTCGGTGATCGTCACGGCGGGCTCGCTGAAGGCCTTCGGGCGGGCCATCACCGACCCGGCGGAGCTGGTCGCCGAGGTGGGCAACACCTGGGTGCTCGTCGTGGCCGCGCTGACCTTCGCCATCGCCACCATGGGCGTCAACATCGTCGCCAACTTCGTCTCACCGGCGTACGACCTCGCCAACGTCTGGCCGCAGAAGATCACCTTCAAGGTCGGCGGCATGATCAGCACGGTCGCGGCCCTGGTGGTCACCCCCTGGAACCTCTTCTCCAACCCGACCGTCGTCAACTACTTCCTCGGCGGACTCGGCGCCTTCCTGGGACCGCTGTTCGGTGTGATCATGGTGGACTACTACTGGGTGAAGCGCGGCAAGGTCGACGTCGACGCGCTCTTCGACGCCCGGCCCGGCGCCCCGTACCACTACCGCAAGGGCGTCAACCCCAAGGCGCTGGGGGCCTTCCTGCCCTCCGCCGCGGTCGCCGCCGTCCTCGCGCTCGTGCGGAGCTTCAGCGATGTGTCGCCGTACTCCTGGTTCATCGGCACGGCGCTCGCCGCCGGCCTGTACGCGGCGCTGTGCCACCGGGAGCGCGCGGCGGCGGGGCGGGAGGGCTGACGGTCGTGCGGATCATCGTCACCAACTGCAACACCACGCGGGAGATGACCGAGGGGATCGTCCGCGGCGCCCGGGCCGCCGCGGGCCCGGCCACCACCGTGACCGGGCTGACCCCCGACTGGGGCCCGGAGTCCGCCGAGGGCTGGCTGGACAGCTACCTGTCGGCCGCGGCCGTCCTCGACGCGCTGCGGACGTACGACGGCCCGGCCTACGACGCGGTGGTGCTGGCCGGGTTCGGCGAGCACGGGCGGGAAGGCGTACGGGAGTTGGTGGACGTACCCGTCGTCGACATCACGGAGGCCGCGGCACACCTCGCCTGTCTCCTCGGGCGCCGCTACGGCGTCGTCACCACCCTTGACCGGTCGCGCGGCCAGATCGAGGACAGCCTGGAGACGGCGGGCGTGGCCCGCAACTGCGCCGCCGTCGTCGGCACCGGCCTCGGCGTGCTCGACCTCGCGGCGGACCCGGCCCGTACGGAGTCCGCGTTCCTGGCCGCCGCCGAAGGCGCCCGGGACGCCGGCGCCGAAGTCCTGGTCCTGGGCTGCGCCGGGATGACGGGGCTGCAGCGGACGGTGGCGGTGAAGCTCGGGCTGCCGGTGGTCGACGGCGTCGGGGCGGCGGTGAAGCTCGCGGAGTCCCTGGTGGGGCTGGGGCTGACGACGAGCCGGGCGGGGGCTTACGGGAAGCCGCTGCCCAAGGGGAGGGTGTGGGGGCGGCCGGAGGCCGCACGGCCCGGCGTATCGGCGGGTCAGGGGCGCCAGACGTAACGGACGTCCGGCTCCCGCTCCTCGTTGCCGCTGCCGTCCGTGTACTCGACGGCGACGAAACCGTGCCGCTCGTAGAAGCGGTGGGCGGGCTTGTTGACCTGGAAGGTCCACAGGGTCAGCCCGCCCGGGCCGCGCTCCTTGGCCAGCGCGACGAACCGGTCCCCGAGGCCCCGCCCGCGCCACTCCGGGTCCAGGTACAGCTGGGACAGCACCTCGCCCTCCAGGACCATCAGACCGACGACACCTGTTCCGGCCGCCTCCGCCACCCAGGTCTCGTGCGACGGCACCACGACGTCCCGGATGTAGGCCCGGACGCCGTCGTCGGTGTGCGCCCGGACGACCGTCGGCAGCGCGGCGTCGAAGGACCGCAGATAGACCTCGGCGGCGGCGCGGGCGTCGGCCGCCACGGCGCGGCGCAGCTCGACCGTGTCCGTCACAGGTCGCCCTCTTCCGGCTCCGGCACCACGGCCGTGGCCGTGATCTCCACCAGCTGCCCGGTGTACCCGAGGCAGGAGACGCCGAGCAGCGTGGACGAGTGCGGCCCCCGGCTCAGCCCCGACGCCTCGACCACCTCCCACACCGCGGACAGCGTGGCGGGCTCGCTGCTGACCACGTACACCTCGGTCACCAGCACATGCTCCAAGCCGCTGCCCACGACCCGCAGTTGCTCGCGCAGATTGGCGATCACCTGCTCGGCCTGGCGCACCGGGTCCCCCGGCCCCACCAGCTCGCCGTCGGCGGTGAGCGGCACCGCCCCGGCGAGGAACGCGAGCTTCGTGCCGGCCTCGACGACGGAGGCGTGGGAGTAGGTGGGCGGAGGGAAGAGAGAGGGGGCGGTCACACGCCGGATCACGGAAGCGGCTCCTGGGAGAGTCGGTCGACTACTGCCCGATGATCGGTCCTGCCCGGCCTCGACCGCATCCGAATTATCGGGAGCGGACTGCGGGGTGGCTGCGCCAGGCTGAGCGCATGCCGCAGTCTTCCGACGCCGACTTCCTCGCCACCACCGCCGACCGCCTGGCCGCCCTCCCCACCGTCCGGGCCGTGGCCCTCGGCGGCTCCCGCGCCGAGGGCACCCACCGCCCGGACAGCGACTGGGACCTGGCCGTCTACTACCGGGGCCCCTTCGACCCGGACGACCTGCGCGCCCTCGGCTGGCCGGGCGAGGTCTCCGACATCGGCGGCTGGGGCGGCGGTGTCTTCAACGGCGGCGCCTGGCTCACCGTCGACGGGCGCCGGGTCGACGTGCACTACCGGGACCTGGACGTCGTCGAACACGAGCTGGCCGAGGCGCAGAACGGTCGCTTCCGGGTGGAGCCGCTGCTGTTCCACCTGGCCGGGATCCCCAGCTACCTGGTCGTCGCCGAGCTGGCGCTCAACCGGGTACTGCGGGGCGAGATCCCGCGCCCGGCCGGATATCCGCCGCGGCTGCGCCGCACCGCCGCCGACCGCTGGTCCGGCACCGCCCGCGCCACCCTCTCCTACGCCGGGGCCAACCACGCCCCGCACGGCCGCCTCACGGAGACCGCCGGAGCCCTCGCCACCGCCGCCACCCAGGCCGCCCACGCCGTGCTCGCGGCCCGCGGGGAGTGGGTGACGAACGAGAAGCGGCTGCTGGAGCGGGCCGGGCTGCGCGGGATCGACGCGGTGGTGGGGGCGCTGCGCGCCGAGCCCGGCGCCCTCGCCGACGCCGTGGCCGAAGCCGAGGCGATCATCGCCGGGGCGCTGCGTTCGTAGGGGCGGTGCCTTGCGTTCGTAGGGGCAGCAGGGCGCTTGCGTTCGGTTCGTAGGGGCAGCCGAGGGATTGTGTTCATAAAGAAACCGGCCGGGCCCGACATCTTTCACCTGTCTGAAACGTGAGCGTCCGGTTTGCCGGGGGAACGCGATCTACCGTGGAGACACCTCCACCGGCCACCGTCGTCCGAAGGCCCACCCCGCCCTCGTATGAACAGGAGCCCCGTGTCCCGGCCCGCCGTACCCCTCTGGCTCGCCCACGCCTTCCGTGCCCAGCGCGGTCCCGTCCCCTGGAGCGCGGTGTGCCGAGGGGCGCTGGCCGCCGGGCCGCTGCTGCTCGCCGGCCTGCTCCTCGGACGGACGGCCGACGGGGTGCTCGCCGCCATCGGCGCGATGCTCGCCGGCATCAACGACCGGCCCGGCAGCCGGCGGGCGTCCGTGCAGCGCCTCGGGGTGCCCGCCCTGGCCGGGGCGCTGGGGCTGCTCGCGGGGACGTACGCCGGGCAGGGGCTGACCGCCGTACCGCTGACCCTGGCGCTCACCGCGCTGGGGCTGCTCGCCGGCGGTATCAGTGCCGTCGGACCCGTCGCCTCCGCCGCCGGCACCCAGCTGCTCGTCGCCGCGGCCATCGGCGCCGGGATGCCCGCCGCACAGAGCGGCTGGCAGCGGGCCCTGGCCTTCCTGGCCGGCGCCGGCTGGCTGCTGGTGCTGCGGCTCGCCCTGCCCACACCCGGATCGCTCGCCGGGGACTTCCGGTTCGACGGGGAGCGGGCGGCGGTCGCCGACGTGTACGACGCGATCGCCGCGCTCCTCGAAGCCGTGGGCGGTGCGCGTGCCACCGCCCGGCGGGCCGCGCTGACCGCCGCGCTCGACCACGCCCAGGACGCCCTCGCCGGGCCCCGGCTGCGCCCGTACGCCGGCTCCGCGGCCGAGCGCCGGCTGCACGCCCGGTTCGCGGCGGCCCTGCCCCTCGCCGAGGCCGCCACCGCCCTCTACTGGGCGGGGGAGCCCGTGCCGGCGCGGGCGGCCGAGGGGCCCCGGCGGCTCGCGGCCGCCGTCCGTGGCAGCACCGGCACCGGCCCGCTGCCCGCACCTCACCGGTCGGCCCCCGCCCTGCGCGCCCTGGACGACGCCCTGTTGCGCGCCGCCGAGGCCTTCGACCGGGGCGAGGGCGCCCAGCGCGGGCTGCTCGGCCGGCGCCGCGACGTCCGGCACGCGCTGCGGGCCGCGCTCGGTGCCGGCGGGCGCGAGTACGGTCTGCGTGTCGCCCTCTGCTTCGGCGCCAGCGCCGCCATCGCCCAGGCCCTGCACCACAGCCGCTGGTACGGGCAGCACGCGCACTGGTACTGGCTGCCCGCCACCGCCGTCTTCCTCGTCAAGCCCGACCTCGGTCCGCTCGCCTCACGGGTGCTGTGCCGGGCCGCCGGTACCGTGCTCGGCGCCGTGGTCTTCGCCGGCTTCGCCGCGCTGCTGCCCCGCCCGGCCGGGCTGATCGCGCTGGTGGCGGTGTGCGGCGCCCTCGTGCCGGTCGCCACCCGGCACTTCGCGGCGCTCACCGCCGTCGTCACCGTCCTCGTCCTCGCCCTGGTCATGGCCGGCGGCGAACCGCAGGCCTCGGTCAGCCGGATCGGCGAGACCCTGCTGGCCTGCGCACTCGTCCTGGTCGTCGGGCATCTGCCGATGCCGGGGGAGCGGGGCGGCGGGGTACGGGCCCGGCTCGCGACGGCCGGCGGCGCCGCGCACACCTATCTCCTGCACGTCCTCGGCGAGTCCGACGACCGCGCCGAGCGGTGGGCGCTGCGCCGGGAGGCCTACCGCACCCTCGCCGAGGCCCGGACCGCCATCGCGCTCTCCGCCGCCGAGCTGCCCGCCCTCGCCCGGCACACCGAGGGCACGGACGCCGTCGCCGAACTGCTGGAACGCCTCGTGGACACGACCACCGCCTGCGCCGTGCACCTCGACGACACCGGTCGGCTCACCCCCCGGCACCTGCGCCGACTGCGGGAGGCACTGGGGGAGCTGGAGCGGCGGGGCGTGCGCGTGCCGCTGCCCGCCACCGCGTAGCCGTGCCCGGCGGGCGAGCCACGTCCCGCGACGCCGGGAGGACCGGAACGCCGGGCCTAGGCCAGCCGTATCCACACCGGAGCATGGTCCGAGCCGGGGGTGTCCCGTCGCTGCGCCGGGTCCGGGCCGACCGACGGCAGCCGGGGTGCCGGGTCGGTGGGCAGGCCGGTGCCCGCCTCGGTCACCCGCTGCGCCAGATGGTGGCTGACCAGCACATGGTCGATCAGTTCCCGGCGCCCGGAGTCGATCCGCGAGTAGCGGCGGTCGACCGGTATCAGCGGGGCCACGTCCCACAGCCGTACCGCGTCGCCCCCGTCGGGACGGTCGTACCCGGTGGTGCCGAACTCGGAGCCGGGCGGGCCGAGCAGGATCTGGGTGGTGGCCGCCAGGACCTCGTCGTTGAGGTCGCCGAGCACGGCCACGTCCCGGGTCCGGCCCTCGCCCGCCAGCAGCTCGTCCGCGAGAGCCCGCAGCGCGGTGGCCTCGGCGGCGCGGCGGAAGAGGGCGTAGGCGCCGTAGCGGGCCCGTTCGCCCTCGTCGTGCGGGAAGAAACGGTCCCCCGGGTAGGTGAGCAGCTTGGACTTCAGATGCGCGACCGCCACCGTCAGCCGGCCCGCCCCGGTGTCCGTCGTCACGGCCAGGAAACCGCGCCCGGCCCCCGCCTCCACCGCACCCGAGTCGTCCGACTGCACCGGGCGCAGCTCCGCCGGGAAGCCGGCCGTGTCGGCCACCACGCGCAGCTCGGTACGGCCGAGGAAACCGACCCGTATCCCGCGCCCGTCGGGATGCGCGGACAGAGCCGTGTGCCAGTCGCCGCCCAGCAGGCCGGCCAGATCCGCGAGCGCGTCCGGGTCGCCGACCTCCTGGACGCCGAGCAGTACCGGGTCGAGCGCGCCGATCACACGTGCGAGAGCGGCGAGTTTCGCCTCGTAGGCGGCCTTGTCGCGCGGGCCGTACGGGCCGCCGGGTCGGTAGAGGTTCTCCAGGTTCCAGGTGCCGAGGAGCATCCCGGACTCCTTTCAGGGGCCGCGGACGGGCTGTGGTGAGGCCAGGGTGCTCGTCCCGCGCGCCGCACGACAGGGCCCGTGACCGGATGCGCGGTTCGGCTCACGCGACGGTACGACAGGGCCGTACGTTGGGCTCATGAGTGCCGTTGGCCCCCCGAGCGCCGCTCCTGCCGACCTGGTCGTCACCGGCTGCACCGTCCTCGTCCACGACGAGGAGGAACGGATCGGATTCCGCCAGGACGCCGCGATCGTCGTCCGCGACCGGCTGATCGACGCGGTCACCACGGCCGCCGCCGCGCGGGAGGTGCCGGCCGTGACCCGGATCGAGGCGCCCGGGCAGGTCGCGCTGCCCGGCCTGATCAACTGCCACACCCACGCCCCGATGGTGGCCCTGCGCGGGCTCGCCGAGGACCTGCCCATCGAGGAGTGGTTCAACGACGTCGTCTGGCCCGTCGAGTCCAACCTCACCGAGCGCGAGGTGGAGTTGGGAGCGCGGCTCGCCTGCGCCGAGATGATCCGGGGCGGGGTGACCTGCTTCGGCGACCACTACTTCCACATGGACACGGTCGCCGCCGTCGTCGCCGAGTGCGGGCTGCGCGCCCACCTCGGGCAGACCTACTTCTCCAGCCAGGGACCCCGGGGGCGGGAGGCGTCACTGGAGTTCGCGCTCCGCCGGCGCGGCACCGCCGACGGCCGCATCACCACCGCCCTCGCTCCGCACGCCCCTTACACCGTCACCGACGCCGACCTCACCGCCACCGCCGAACTCGCCCGCGAGCACGGGCTGCCCGTCCACCTCCACGCGGCCGAGAACCCCGCCCAGACCGAGACCAGCCTCGCCCGGCACGGCCGCACCCCCATCGAGGTCCTGGACCGCACCGGACTCCTCGACACCGACCTGCTCATCGCCCACGGCACCGGCATCGTGGAGCGGGACCTGCCGCTGCTGGC
Source organism: Streptomyces sp. NPDC046727 (assembly GCF_040645635.1). Classification (NCBI taxonomy): domain Bacteria; kingdom Bacillati; phylum Actinomycetota; class Actinomycetes; order Kitasatosporales; family Streptomycetaceae; genus Streptomyces; species Streptomyces sp. NPDC046727. The sequence goes on along the minus strand of NZ_JBEYYR010000010.1, from coordinate 160,189 downwards.
ACGCACCGGCGGCCGTACGGCGGTGGCCACCGCGCCCCGCGGCTACCTCAGGTTCGCCTGGCCGACGACCACTCCGGTACGGGCCCTGCGCGCGGCCGGTGTCCCCGTCGGCCTCGCCACCGACGGCGCCGCCTCCAACAACTCGCTCGACGTGTGGGAGGCGATGACGCTGACGTCCCTGATCCAGAAGTCCACCGAGGGCGACCCGCGCTGGCTGACCGCCCGCCAGGCCCTGCACCACGCCACGCTGCAGAGCGCCCGCGCGGTCGGCCTCGGGGACCGGGCGGGCGGCCTCGCGCCCGGCCGGTGCGCCGACTTCGTCCTGGTCGACCTCACCGGACCGCACACCCAGCCGGTCCACGACCTCGCCGCCACCCTCGTGCACAGCGCCCGCGCCGCCGACGTGCGCACCACGATCGTCGACGGCCGCGTCCTGATGCGGGACCGCGAACTCCTCACCCTCGATGTGCCGTCGGTCGTGGAGGAGCTGACGGCCCGGCTGCCCGCGCTGACCGCGCGCGACCACGGGCGGCGCGTCCAGGAGTACGACGCCTGAGCCGAGACCCTGCGCGCTCTGCCCCGGACTGGCCGAAAATCTCTCCTTATCCGGCGATGAGTTCCGCTCCCGCCGGCGGTCACCACCCCGAACCGACCGTCGGACAGGAGGGCCCATGTCGCTTCCGGAGATCGTCTCGCGCGAGCAGTGGCGCGCGTCGCGCGAGGAGTTGCTGCGCAAGGAAGAGGCGGTCAGAAAGGCGCGCGAGGTCCTGGGCGCCGAGCGCCGCCGGCTGCCCATGGTCGAGGTCGACCCCGAGTACGTCTTCGAAGGCGGCGACGGCAAGGTCACCCTGCTCGGCCTCTTCGAGGAGCGGACCCAGCTCGTCGTCCACCACTTCATGTTCGCGCCGGAGTGGGAGACCGGCTGCCCGTGCTGCGCGGCCTTCCTGGACCAGATCGGGCACCTCGCCCATCTGCGGGCCAGGAACACCTCCTTCGCGGCCGTCTCCCGGGCGCCGTTCACCCGGATCCTGCCGTTCAAGGCACGGATGGGCTGGGCGGTGCCCTGGTACTCCTCGTCGGACAGCGACTTCAACCACGACTTCGAGGCCACCGTCGCGTCGGACGGGAACCTGGTCGAGCGCCCGGGCCTCAGTTGCTTCCTGCGCGACCACGACCGGGTCTTCCACACCTACTCGGTGTACGACGACGGCCTGGACGAACTGGGCACCACCGCGGCCCTGCTCGACCTGACCGCGCTCGGCCGCAGCCCCGCCGGCAGCGACCGGCTCCGCCTGCACGACGAGTACGACTGCTGACACGGAGGGTGCCGTTCGTGTCACCAAGTGAACGGATCCTCACGGTCCGCGCCGACCCCGTGTCGGCATTGTCTCAGTCGGGTCACCGAGCGAGCCGTTTCCCTCCTCCAAGGCGTTAACTCCTCTACGGACGACGCTTTCTGGAGGTGCGAGATGGTGAACGGGCGAACGGTGCTCGAACGCTTTCCCGCCGGTGGTCCGCGAGGCTCCTGGCCCGCGGAGGAGTTCGCGCACGCGCGGCGTCTGGAAGGCCTGCCCGCGGAGGTCGTCATGGACCTCGCGACCGACATGTTCCTGGTGATCGTGCGCGGGGGCGAGGCGGCGGAGTGAGCCCCTCTTCGGCGCCGGGGCCTGATCCGGGGCCGGGCGGTGGCGGGGTGGCTCAGGCCGGCTTCGGTGCGGGAACCTGCTCGGCTGCCGGCGCCGGTGCCCTCGCCGTGAACTGCTCCGCCTGGAGCGTGTACAGCTCGGCGTAGACACCGCCCCTGGTCAGCAGCTCCTCCGGGGAACCGGACTCCACCAGGCGCCCCTGCTCCAGCACATGCACCAGGTCGGCATGCCGCACCGAGGCCAGCCGGTGGGTGATCAGGACCACCGTCTGCCCGCCGCGCGCCAGTGCCCGGATCTTCTCGAACACCTCCAGCTCGGCCCGTGCGTCCAGCGCGGCCGTCGGCTCGTCCACGATCAGGATGCTCCCACGGCGGTAGGCCGCCCGGGCGATGCCGAGCCGCTGCCACTGGCCGCCGGACAACTCGTGCCCGCCGCTGAAGTTCCGGGCCAGCAGGGTGTCCAGACCACGCGGCAGATCCGCGACCACCTCCTCGGCACCCGCCTCGGCGACCGCCGTGGCCAGGCGCTCCTCGGTCATGGGGGCGGCGGAACGGCCGACGGCCACGTTCACCCGGGCGGTGAACGGCCAGCGCTTGAAGTCCTGGGCCACCATCGCGATCCGCTCGGCGAGCAGCCGCCGGTCGGCACGCGCGGCGTCGACCCCGTCCCACAGGATCCGGCCCCGGTCCGGTGTGTACAGCCCCGCGAGCAGCTTGACCAGCGTGGTCTTGCCCGAGCCGTTCTCCCCGACGAGCGCGATGATGCGGCCGAGGGGGAGAGTGAGGGTGACGTTGTCGAGAGCGGGACGGCTGGGGTGGGGGCGGGTGCCGGCCGGACGCGGGTCAGGTGACTGCGTGTCACCCGAATTCGGCGTGTCATCCGGGTTCGGCGTGTCGTCCGGGCTCGGATCACCGGGGTCTGTGTCACCCGGATAGCTGAACGAGACGTTCTCGAAGCGGATCTCCTTCGGGTCCTTCGGCAGCGGTTCCCCGCCCGCAGGGATCGCCCGTTCGGCAGCCGCGACGTACATCCGCTGCAGATCGCCCACGAACAGGGCCTCCTCGTGCAGCTGATTGATCTCCAGCACCAGCGTGTCCAGGCTCGCCGCCCCCGTACGGATCGCGATCACCGCCGTACCGGCCACCGACAGGGCCATCGCGCCGGTCAGCAGCAGCGCGCCCAGCGTCGCGTACGTCGCGAGGGTCGCGAGGCCCGTCCAGGCCGCCGCGATCAGACCGGTCCGCGCGGCCAGCCGGGACAGCCGGGCCTGCTCCGCCTCCGCGGTCTCCGACATGGACCGGAAGTGCCGCAGCAGGAACGGGCCCACCCCGTGCACCCGGATCTCGGGGGCGGCGGCCGGCTCGGTGAGCAGGTTGCTGATCAGCTGGCCGGCCCGGGCGTGCTGCACCCAGGTGTGGAAGGACTCGTAGCGGCGCCGGGCGTTGGTCAGCGCGCTCCAGGCGCTGGGCAGGGTCATGGTGACCAACAGGGGCAGCAGCGCCGGATGCAGCACGGTGAGCACGCCCGCCGCGGCGACCAGCGAGATCATCGCGTTGATCACCCGTGCGCTGTAACCGATCATGTGCCGGGCGGACCGGGCGCCGTACTGGGCCGTGTCCAGCAGTTTGTGGAAGGCGTGGTCCTCGATCGCGGCCAGCTCGACGTCGGCCGCGCGCTCCAGGTACAGCTCGGTCGCCACCCGCTCCACCTTGGGCTCCAGCCGTCCGGTGGCGTAGGTGGAGGCGGCCCGCAGCAGCGCGGCGACCAGCATCACGGCGGCCATCACGGCGAGGGCGGGGCCCGCCGCGCGCAGTCGCTGCTCGATGTCCGGGCCGGTGAGCAGCTTGCCGAGCGCGTTGTTCACGGCCAGCAGGCTCACCGCCTGGGCCGCGCCCCGGCCCACCTCGGCGGCCAGCACCACGCGGGCGGCTCGCGCGTCGGCCTGCCGGGCCAGCCGGAGACTGGACGCCAGCATGCCGGGCAGCCGGACCATCATCGCCCGGAAGCTCAGCGCCAGGAAGGCGTCCGCGTGCTGGTTCCAGCCCATGTCGTACCGCAGCGGCCCGCCGAACAGCAGCCGCTCCGACGCCGACACCACGGGCTGGGCCGCCTCCTGTCTCTTCCTCACCATGACCTCCCGAACCCCACCGGAACGGCCACTATCGCGGCCGGTGCGGCGCCTCGGCAGGGCGCGAGGAGCAGCACGAGGGGCGCGGAGGGAGCGCGGTGTCGCGGGGCGCGGTCGGGAGGGCTGGGAGGTGGGCGCGGGTGAGTGCGACGGGCGCGGGTGCGGCGGGAGGGGTGCGGTGGTCGGGGAGTGGGTGCGGGTGCGGCCGGAGGGGCGCGGTGGATCGGGCGCGGGCGCGGTTACGCCGAAACCGCCCGCGACCAGTCCGGGGCCACCCCCGTCACCCGGCACAGGGCCAGGTACAGCGGGATCGGCGGGGTGTACGGAACCGTGCCCTCCGGGCGGTGGATGAGCCGGGCGGTGCCGGTGACCAGGGCTCCGGCGGCGTAGTGGGCCGGTGCCGGCCAGGGCAGGGCGTAGTCGGAGTCCGACGGAACGATCCACCACCAGTGGGAACCATCGGTGTACACACAGCCCACCCGCGGCAGCTTGGGCACGACGAACGGGCCGAGGCGGTCGGGTACGGCCACGGCGTCACAGCCGAGCGGAGCCGTCATGCCGTCGGGCAGTGTCAGCCGATGGCCCGGTCCCGGGGCCGGCCGCCGGCGCTGCAGATGGACCAGGGTGTTCAGACCGATGGCGTGATCCTGGCCGGCAGCGCCGTCCCCAGGGCGTCCGGCCCCGCGCATGCCCGTCACGACCGCTCCCCGCGTAGGCGCTGCCCGGTCGCGCGGTACGAGCGCTGCTCCGGGGCCGTGTGCCGACGGTGCTCCGGGCGCGCGGCGGGCCGCTGCGGCTCGGCTGCTCCCTGTCGGTGCTGTTCCACCGCTCCGGAGTCCTGCCGGCCCGCAACGGTGTCTTCCTGCTGGACAGTGTCTCCGTGCTGGACAGTGTCTCCGTGCTGGTCAGCGGGTGGCGTGTGCGGGTCCCGGCTCGCCTCGGCCGGGTCCTCGCCGGAGTCGTCCGGGCGGCCCGGCTTGGGGCGTGCGCCCCAGCCCAGGTCGCACCGCGGCCCTGCGGTGTCGGAGGCGGCGTCGGTCCCGCGGGGCAGTTCGGCCCACACCAGCAGGCCGGGGCCGTGCTCCTGGGCACCCCAGGCCCGGCACAGCGCGTCGACGAGAAGCAACCCCCTCCCGTGCTCCTCATCGGGTCGCTGCGGAGACGGGTGGGGTTCGCCAGGAGCACAGCCCCCGTCGCGGACGGCTATGCGCACCATGTCGTCGTGGTCGTGCAGCTCGCACACGACCCGGGTGCTCGCCGTGTGCACGATCGCGTTGGTGACCAGCTCGGATATGACCAGGGCCGCGTTGTCACAGGTGTCCGCGCAGACGGACCAGCCCGACAGCCGAGCCTGCGTCAGGCGTCTGGCCTGGGCGACGGAACCCGGATGTGCGGCCAGCTCGAACCGGAATCGGCGCTCGGCAGCGCCCCCCTGGGGGGTTGCTCCCTCTCCCACGCTCGAACCGGCTCGCGCGGGGGGAACCCCATCGGCGCCGAGACCGGGACGGTCTGCGGCGGCGTCTGTTCCTAAAGGCGCGGACGGAATCACGCCTGCCACTATCTCCCCGCCGCGGACACTTGGCAAGAGTCACTCTGAAAATTGCAGAGTGCAGTGTGACTCGGTCAGAGGCCGTGGCACACTGCTCGCAACAGCACCTCGCGCGGCGCCAATTGGAGTCGTCGGAGATCCGATCCGGTCTTCGAATGAACCTTCGAATGGCGCCGTAGGGCTGTCAGGAAACTTTCGGTGGGCTTTCGGTGGAGGTGGGAGCGTGAGCGAACCGCGGTCCGCGCCGACGGTGGGCCAGGTGGTCCTCGGCCGGCGCCTGCTGGACCTGCGGGAACGCGCCGGACTGAAGCGCGAGGAGGCCGCCCGCGTCCTTCGTGTCGCCCCCGCCACCGTCCGCCGCATGGAGATGGCCGAGGTCGCCCTCAAGATCCCGTACCTGCAACTGCTGCTGAAGGCATACGGCGTCCCCGACGAGGAGGCTGAGGTCTTCGTCCAGCTGGCCGAGGAGGCGAACAGGCCCGGCTGGTGGCAGCGGTTCCACGACATCCTGCCCAACTGGTTCTCGATGTACGTGAGCCTGGAGGGCGCTGCCAGCCTCATCCGCTCCTACGAGCCGCACTTCGTCCCCGGCCTGCTGCAGACCGAGGACTACGCGCGCGCGGTGCTGAAATCCGGTGCCATCGGCCAGACGAGCCCGGACGACATCGAGCGGCATGTCGCGCTGCGCATGCAACGCCAGGAACTGCTCACCCGTCCCGACGCCCCCCGCTTCTGGGCGGTGATGGACGAGACCGCCCTGCGCCGCCCGGTCGGCGGCCCGGAGGTGATGCGCGCGCAGATCGACAAGTTGCTCCAGGCCACGAAGCTCGCCCATGTGACGCTCCAGGTCGCCCCGTTCGCCAACGGGCCGCACCCGGGAACGTACGGGCCCTTCGTGCTGTTCCGATTTGCCATGTCAGAACTGCCGGACATGGTCTACAGCGAGTACCTGACCGGCGCCGTCTACCTGGACGCGCGCACCGAGGTGGCGACCCACCTGGAGGTCATGGACCGCATGGCGGCGCAGGCCGCTACGGCACAACGCACGAAGGAGATCCTCCGCGATCTCCGCAAGGAGCTGTGAATGGATCGCATCAAGCCGCGCGGACGCGTCTACAACGGCATGCCCGCGCGGGAGTTGGGCACCGAGGGTTGGCACAAGCCCTGGAGCGGCGGCAACGGCGGAAACTGCCTGGAGGCGATGAAGCTGGCCGACGGCCGGATCGCCGTGCGCCAGTCGACCGACCCGGACGGCCCGGCGCTGATCTACACCATGGACGAGATGACCGCGTTCATCGAGGGTGCCAAGGCGGGGGAGGCCGACTTCCTCCTGTCCTGAACCCGCCGACGGCCCTGACCTGCGGCGGTTTTTGATGCTTGCTTGCTCAACCTCCTGATCCCGACAGTGGCTTGACCTTCAACACGTCCGACGCTCACGGAGCTCCGCCCCGCGCCCCCACGAGGAGTTCGCCCGCCTCTTCACCGGCTTCGCCTGGCCGACCCCGGCGAAATTCGGCTGCGTGGGCCCGTGCCCCGCGCCTACGGTGGTTCCGGTTCAGGTGCGCAGGCAGCGGATCCTTCCGTCGCAAGTACTCGCTACCCCCCGGCCGTCCGGCCCCACTCCGGTCGGCCGGATCAATGCCGATGGCCGGCCGAGCGCCGGCCACCGGCACGCGGGTGTTCACGTCGCCGCCGCCGACCTCGATCTCTGAACCCGTCTCCCGGAACTCACACCGGCGGCGGCAGCACCCCGCACAGCGCCTCCAGCGCCGCCCCGTAGCCGTGTTCGGCCGGGGCCGCGTACCCCACCACCAGACCGTCGCCCGCCTCCGTCGGACTCTCTGGATGCCGGAACGCGGCGAGACCGTCGAGGGCGACGCCCTGCCACGCGGCGGCCTTCACCGTCGACCGCTCCGTGCCGGGCGGCAGCCGCAGCACCGCGTGCAACCCGGCCGCGATGCCCGTCACCTCGATCTGCGGCGCCTGTGCGGCGAGCGCGGCGACGAGCCGGTCACGCCGCCGCCGGTACGTCTGCCGCATCCGTCGCACATGGCGGTCGTACGACCCACAGGCCACGAAGTCCGCGAGAGCGAGCTGGTCCAGGACGCTCGCCCACCCCTCCCGCTCGCCCTTCACCGCCAGCACCGGCTCCACATACCGCTGCGGCAGGACCATCCAGCCCAGCCGCAACGCCGGCGACAGGCTCTTGCTGACCGACCCGATGTGGATCACCCGCTCCGGATCGAGGCCCTGCAGCGCGCCGACGGGCCTCCGGTCGTACCGGAACTCACCGTCGTAGTCGTCCTCCAGCACCACCGTTCCGTGCGCGCGTGCCCAGTCGATCACGGCGGCCCGGCGCTCCGGGTGCAGCGGGCCGCCGGTCGGGAACTGGTGCGCGGGCGTCAGCAGCACGGCCCGCTCACGCCCGAGCGCGTCCACCCGCGCGCCGTGCTCGTCGAGCGGCAGCGGCACCGTGCGCACGCCCGCCTCCGTGAGCAGTTCCCGATGGAAGCCCAGCCCGTACGCCTCCACACCGAGCGGACCGCGCAGCACCCCGCCGGCACCCGGCTCCCGCGTGCCCCGGCTGAAGAGCAGCCGCAGCGCGTGCGCGAAGCCCGAGCAGATCACGATCCGGTCCGGCTCCGTACGCACCCCACGCGCGCGTGCCAGGTATTCGGTCAGCGTCTCGCGCAGCTCCCGGCGCCCCGCGGGATCGCCAGGCCCGAACGCCTCGTTCGGTGCCTCCTGCAGCGCCCGGCGGTACGAGGCCGCCCAGGCCGCACGCGGGAAGGCCGACGCGTCCGGCGTGCCCTGCCGCAGGTCGTGCCGCGGACCCCGTGCGCGCAGAGGCGCCTTCACGGGTGTTCGCACGGCGTGGCGCAGCGGCTCGGTGCGCTCGGCGACCCGCGTCCCGGAACCCTGCCGGGCGGTCAGCCAGCCCTCCGCGACCAGCTCCGCGTACGCGTCCGCCACCGTGTTGCGGGCCACGCCCAGGTCCGCGGCGAGCGACCGGTACGGCGGCAGTCGGGTGCCCGGAGCCAGCCGGCCGCTGCGCACGGCCTCCCGCAGCGCCCTCGTCAGCGCCGCCCGCCGACCGCCCGGTCCGGACAGCTCCAGGTGGAGATCCGCGCCGATCCGCTCTGCGGAATTGACCCACGATCCCGTCATGGAAATGCACCCTACAGCCGGTCTTTTTGCCTCCTAGGTTTAAGGGCATGACGACGAACACGACCACCGCCACCGCCACCGACATCACCACCGGGATCGCCGCCGCCGAGGCCGCCCGCACCCGCCTGGACTTCGCGAAGGCCGCCCCGAAGGTCTTCCGCGCGATCATCGGCTTCGACGCCGCCGCCCGCGCGGGCCTCGACCCGGCCCTGGTCGAACTCATTCAGATCCGCGCCTCCCATCTCAACCACTGCGCCTACTGCCTGCACATGCACACCAACGACGCCCGCAAGGCGGGGGAGAGCGAGGACCGGCTCCACATGGTCGCCGTGTGGCGCGAGGCCCGGCACTTCTTCACCCCGAAGGAACAGGCCGCCCTCGCCCTGACGGAGGCCGTGACCCTGGTCGCCGACGGAGGCGTCCCCGACACCGTCTACGCCGAGGCCGCCGCCCACTTCGACGACGAGGAACTGGCCCACGTCCTCTCCCTGATCCTCACGATCAACACCTGGAACCGGGTCGCCCTGGCCACGGGCAAGGTGGCGGGCACGGACGAGCGCACCGCCTGACGCCCCCGCCGAGACCTCCGATCCCGGCTCGCCGCGGCCCCCTCGGACAGCGCCTCAGACCACCAGCGGCCGGTCCGAGGCCGTGATCGGGGCCGGGAGCCGGGAACGCCCTGTCAGATAGCGGTCGACGGCCGCCGCGACCGCCCGCCCCTCCGCTATCGCCCACACGATGAGCGACTGCCCGCGCGCCGCGTCTCCGGCGGCGAACACCCCGGGGACGTTGGTCGCGAAGCCGTCGTCCCGGGCGATCGTGCCGCGCGGCTGCAGGGCCACCTCCAACTGGTCGATCAGCCCGTCCTCCGGGTCCGGCCCGGAAAACCCGAGGGCGAGCAGTACGAGGTCGGCGGGGAGCGTCCGCCCGGTGCCCGGCACCGGAAGCCGTTGCTTGTCGACCTCCACCAGATGCAGTGACCGCACATGCCCCCTCTCGTCTCCGGTGAAGCGGAGCGTGGACGCCGCGAACAGCCGCGCGTCCGCGTCCGCCGCCGGCGCCGTACCCAGATCCCGCGCCTCCTCGTGCGCCGCCGAGAGCCGGTAGACCTTCGGATACGTCGGCCACGGCTCGGCTTCCTCGTCCCGCTCGGCACCCGGCTGCGCGTAGATGTCCAGCTGGGTCACGGACGCGGCCCCCTCGCGCACCGCCGTACCCAGACAGTCCGCCCCGGTGTCCCCGCCGCCGACGATCACCACGTGCTTGCCGGCGGCCGACAGCGGTGAAACCTCCAGATCCCCCTCGCACACCCGATTGGCCAGCGGCAGATACTCCATCGCCTGGTGTATCCCGTTCAACGCCCGGCCCGGCACCGGAAGTTCCCGCCACGCCGTCGCACCTGTCGCGATCACCACCGCGTCGTACCGGGTCCGCAGCTCGTCCGCCGGAACATCCCTGCCGACCGTCGTCGACGTGCGGAACTTCGTCCCCTCGGCCAGCATCTGCTCGATCCGCCGCTCCAGATGCCGCTTCTCCATCTTGAACTCGGGGATGCCGTACCGCATCAGCCCCCCGATCCGGTCGTCCTTCTCGTACACCGCGACTGTGTGCCCGGCCCGGGTCAGCTGCTGCGCCGCGGCGAGCCCGGTGGGCCCGGAGCCGACGACGGCGACCGTCTTCCCGGTCAGCCGCTCGGGCGGCCGGGCCGACGTGAAGCCCTCCTCCCACGCCTTGTCCGCGATCGCGCACTCGACGTTCTTGATGGTGACGGCCGGCTGGTTGATCGCCAGCACGCACCCCGCCTCGCACGGCGCCGGGCAGAGCCGCCCGGTGAACTCCGGGAAGTTGTTGGTGGCGTGCAGCCGGTCGCTCGCGGCCCGCCAGTCCTCCCGCGAGACCAGGTCGTTCCACTCGGGGATGAGATTGCCCAGCGGACAGGCCTGGTGGCAGAACGGGATACCGCAGTCCATGCAACGGTCGGCCTGCTTGCTGATGATGGGCAGCAGCGCTCCCGGGACGTACACCTCGTTCCAGTCCCGCACCCGCTGCTCGACGGGCCGCCGCGGCCACTCCTGGCGCGGCGTGGTCATGAACCCCTTGGGATCGGCCATGGGCGTCTTCCTCGCGTACGGGCACCGGAGGCACCGGGTGTACGAAGGGCCGTGCGTCATCGGGCGGCACTCTTTCGGCCACGATACGTCCGCTCCGACGGCCGCGCAGGGTGGCGGACAGCGCTTTCTGCCGGGGTTCCCTCAGCACACGCCGGCCGGCTCCCGGGCGTCGCTCAGGGCGGATCCGGGGGAGTCCCAGGGGATGATCAGGGTCGGGGCAGCCGTGAGGCAGCAGGCCAGGTACCTGGAGGGGCCAGCGGGCCGGGTTCCCGAGGGAGAATCACGTCAGGGCCAATATGTAGACGAAGGAGGCCGCGGCCGAGGCGACGGTCCGGACATGGTTCCAGAACGTCCACTCGCGCACATACACCGGCCAGTACACGGCCGCCTCCGGCGCACCCGGGGTGAGCCTGGCGAGCCGGTCGTTGCGCGGCACGTTCGCGACCGTCGTCAGCACGAACGACCCCACCAGATACAGCGCACTGCCCAGCAGCAGCGCCACCTTCCCCTCGTCCGGCCACACGACGAACGTCACCACCGCGATCATCGCGCTCAGCAGCGCGGATCCCATGAACACGGCCATGAAGGCCGGCCGCACCGCGGCGACGTTGATCGCGTTCATCGCCGCGACCCCCTGCGCGGGCGGCAGCGCGGCGAGCCCCCGCATCACGAAGGTCGAGAATCCGCAGAACACACCGGCCACCAGCCCGGTCCCGATGATTCCCGCCACGACCAGCACGAAGAACGGCCCGTCGATCACTTCCACGCCCCCATTCCGTTCCACCCGGGCAGGCGCCCGGCACCAACATCACTCCCAGTGAAAGCCCACCACCGGGGAACCGGCCACGGCGAGAGCCCACGGCACGAACCCCCGCCCCAAGCCGCCACCTGCCCGCACCCCGGCTCCCTCCGGGGAGTCCTCACCCTGCCGCGTCCTCGCCGGCCTCCCCCTGCCAGGCCCGCAGCACGCTCTCCACGACCGGCGTGATCCGACGCCGCGCCTCGTACCTCGTTACCCCGCTCATCAGCAGCTCGTCGTACGGCGTGTCCACATGACGCACGCCCGCCACGACCGCCGAGATCACCGCCCCCTCGGTCAGCGCCCGTCCGGCCGCGCTGCGCCCGACCCGCCCGCTGCCCCGCACCGAGGCGTGGGCCGCGATCGCCCGGGCCCGCTCGGCCGGACAACCGGGGAACAGCCGGAGGATCTCGGCCGCGAACGCCGCCGCGAACCGGTCGTCCTCCGCCGCCCTGCGCCGCGCGTCCCGGGCCCGCCGCCGGCGCCGCGCCTCGGCGTCCGCCAGACAGCGGGCCTCTGCCCGGGCCAGGGCGTCCTCTTCGACGAGCACGCCCTGGCGTTCGTAGCGGCTCTTGCGCCGGTTGAACCGCACCACGACCGCTGACAGCGTGCTCTCCTCCCGCGACCTGCGGGTCAGGGCCGTGTCGCCGCGCGGCAGGAACACCAGGTGCCCCAGATCGGCACAGTGCAGGCACCGAGGTGCTCCGTCCTCCAGCACCAGCAGCGACAGCGGACCACGCCGGCAGCCGGCACACCGCTTGCGCTTCGACGACTGGACGACGACAAGCCGACCGGGGGAGTGGGGAGTTGCGGGGAGCGCCATACGCGGTACTTTCCCCGCCGCCGCCCGCGCCTCCCACGCCCGCGCGAGTCTTCTCCTCAACCAACGATTCCGCCCCCACACATCCTCCCGCTCCTCCTCCGGTTCCCCCTCCGGTTCCCCCTCCGGTTCCCCCTCCGGTTCCTCCTGCGGCTCCTCCTCTCGTCCTTCCGCCCGTTCGAACTACCCCTTGTCCTCCCGGAGGTTGAACACCGACACCCGAGTGCGGTGCCGCACCGGTTCCTCGATCTCGTCCACCAACGCCACCGCGAGATCCGCGTACGACAGCCACGGTTCACGGTCGTCACCGGGCAGCTGCTCCCCGCCGACGCGGTACCGCCCGGTGCGGGCCCCGCCGTGCTCCAGGTGCCCGGCGGGCGTGAGCATCACCCAGTCGACGGGACCGTCCCCGCGTTCCCGCAGCCGGTGCAGCCCGGCGGTGTGCGCCTGCGCGAACGGCCGGATCTCCGGAGGGAACGCGAGCGGATCGTCCATCACCGGCCGCCCGTCCGCACCGAGCAGGTTCGCCCCCAGGCCCACCGCGACGAGCCGGCCCACCCCGGCCGCGGCGAGCCCGTCGAGCAGCGCGTCGGCCGCCTTCACGAAGAACCCGGGGTCCAGCGTGTCGAAGCCCTGCTCCGGCCCGCTGAACGGTGAGACGGCGTGCACGGCACCGGCATGCCCGGCAGCGATCCGGCCGACCGATCCGGGGTCGGTGACGTCGCCCCGTACGACTGTGACGCCTTCCGCGTCGAGATCCGGATACCGCGCCGGATCACGCACCACTGCCGTCACCGTGTACCCACGCGCACGCGCCTCCGCCGTCACCGCCCGCCCGGCCCGGCCGCCGGCACCGAAGACCACGATCCCGCTCATCCCCAACCTCCGAGTGACTCAGACCTGTTCGTGTCCGACCGGACGTTAGGGGCCGAGCCCCCGGTTACCGCAACGGAACCGGCGTTACGCTCGATGGATGACCGACGCGACGGACCGCGACCGCGCCGTACCTCTCGATCCCGACATGTTCCACCCCCTCTGTCCGTCCTCCGCGATGCCCTTCCGGGTCGGCGACAAGTGGTCCGGCATGGTGATCCGTTGTCTCCAGGACGGGCCGCGCCGCTTCGGTGAACTCCGGGTTCCGCTCAAGACCGTCACGCCGAAGGTCCTCAGCGAGACCCTGCGCGCGATGGAGCGCGACGGCCTGGTGACCCGCACCGCCTACGACGAGAACCCGCCGCGCGTCGAGTACGCCCTCACCCCGCTCGGCCGCACCTTGATCCCCCTTCTCGACGCGGCCCGCGTCTGGAGCGAAAACCACCTCCCCACCCTGCTCGCGGCCCGCCACGCGACCGACCCCCTCGCCTGACCGACCCCCGCCGCTCCCGCACCGCTCTCCCGGCCCACCCGGCATCATGGGGCCTGTGCGACTCGAAGCGATCACCTGGGACCTGCTGGCCGAGCGGCTCGCCGACCGGTTGGCCGGTGCGGTGCCGGCCGACGGCGGTACCTGGCAGCGCGTCGGCTTCGACGGGGCCCCGGCCGCCCACCCCGGAGACCTCGCCGGGCGTGTCGGGGAGGCACTTCGGGTGCGTGGCCGGCCCTCGCTCGTGATCGGCACCGAGGGCTTCCTGCGCCCTGCCTCGCTGCGCCTGGAGCACGGGCGGCGGGACGCGGAGTCGTACTACAGCGGATGGTTCGACACAGGCGCCCTGTGGCGTGAGGTCTTCGGCCCGCTCGATCCCGGAGGCAGCGGGCGGGTCCTGCCCGACCTGTGGGATCCGGCCACCGACCGGGCCACCCGCAGCCCTTACGTCCAACTCCCGCCCGGCGGGATCCTGTTGCTCCACGGCCCCCTCCTGCTGCGCCACTGGTTCCCCTTCGATCTGACGGTGCACCTCCTCCTTTCCCCTGGCGCCCTGCGCCGCCGCACCCCCGAGGCCGACCACTGGACCCTCCCCGCCTTCGCGCGCTACGAGGCCGAGACCGACCCGGCCGGGACGGCCGACGTCCTGGTGCGCGCCGACGACCCGCGCCATCCCGCCTGGAGCGGCTGATCCGACGCGCCCTCCGGAGATCCGGCCGATGAACCAAGTCAATCCTCTTTTATATGCACGTGCATCTAGCTAGGGTGGTGCCATGACGACCTCACCGGCCTCTCCCGTCGCCTTCGGCGACTCCCTCCGCGCTCTGCTGGACGGCAAGAACTTCGCCAGCGTCGCCACGCTCGGCCCGGACGGCGCCCCGCAGAACTCCGTGGTCTGGATCAAACGCGACGGCGACAGCGTGCTCTTCTCGTCCGTCGACCGCCGCCAGAAGGTGCGCAACCTCCGCCGCGACCCGCGTATCAGCCTCTCGGTCTTCGACCTGGCGAACCCCTATCACTCCGCCGAGATCCGAGGTCTCGCCGAGATCCTGCCGGACCCGGGCAAGCGGCTCCCGTACGAGCTGTCGCACAAGTACCTCGGCATCGACCCGCCGGCCGAGAAGGACGACGAGACCCGCGTCGTCGTCAGGATCGTCCCCCAGAAGGTCGTGTCCTTCGCGGCCTGACCGGGCGAAGCGTCCGGGCCGCGCCGTGGCCGTCGGTAACCGCGGTCCACAGCGCGGCGGCCCCGCCGTTCAGAGCCAGCCGTTGCGCCGGAAGCCCCGGTACAGCGCCAGACATGCCGCAGCCATCACGGTCATCACCAGCGGATATCCGAACTGCCAGTGCAGCTCCGGCATGTGGTCGAAGTTCATGCCGTACACCCCGCACACCATCGTCGGCACGGCGATCACCGCGGCCCAGGCCGTGATCTTCCGCATGTCCTCGTTCTGCGCGACGGTCACCTGCGCGAGATGCGCCTGCAGGATGGAGTTGAGCAGTTCGTCGAACGCGGCGATCTGTTCCTTGGCCCGGATCAGATGGTCGAGCACATCCCGGAAGTAGGCCTGTATCTCCGGGTCGACGACCCGTATCGGCCGGGTGGCCAGGTCCTCCACCGGGCGGCTCAGTGGCACCACCGCCCGCTTCAGCTCCAGCAGTTCGCGCTTCATCTGATAGATGCGGCCCGGATCGAGGCGCGCGCCGTTCTCCGAGAACACCTCCGTCTCGACCTGGTCGATGTCGGCCTGCACCGCGTCCGTGACGTTCAGATAGTCGTCGACCACATGGTCGGCGATCGCGTGCAGCACCGCCGCCGGTCCCTTCGCCAGCTGGTGCGGGTTCGCCTCCAACTCCTCGCGCAACGGGCCCAGTGAGCCGTGCCGGCCGTGCCGTACCGTGATCACGAAGTCCTCGCCGACGAACACCATGATCTCGCCGGTGTCCACGACCTCGCTGGTCGCCGTCAGCTGCTCGTGCTCCACGTAGCAGACGGTCTTGAACACCGCGAAGAGCGTGTCCCCGTAGTGCTCCAGCTTCGGCCGCTGATGTGCCTCGACCGCGTCCTCCACCGCCAGGGGATGCAGGTCGAACAGCTCGGCGATGCCCGCGAACTCGCGGTCCGTCGGCTCGTGCAGTCCCAGCCAGACGAAGCCCTCGCCGGTCTTGCGTACCAGCCGCACCGCATCCACCAGGTCGGCGCACCCGGGCACGCGCACGCCGTCCTGATATGTCACGCAGTTCACCACCGACGAGCCCAGCGGCGACCTGGCGGGGTGGCTCAGGTCCACGCGCGGCCGACGCCGGGCCAGCCGCGCCACCTTGCGCAGGCCACCGACCCTGCCCAGCCCCGTGACCTTCCGCAGATTCCCTGCCATCGACATCTGGATCTCCTCGCGTGGATCTCCGCGCAACGCTTCCGCGCCTTGCCCGGCAAGTCTGCCAGCCCCGGGCAAAGTGCGGGCAAGCCTGTGGGAACGGCGAGTTCCGCTTTGTTCCCGCCTGTGGACAGAGGGTCGACCGAACCGGACAGGCCGGGTGACTGGGATGATCGGCGGCGTGACGCGATCCGACGGGTACCTCCTGGACAACCAGCAGAACGAGGCGGGCCGGCGCTTCGACGCCTTCGCGGACCTCTTCGACCCCACGACCTTCCGGCACCTCGAAGGACTCGGCATCGGGCCGGGCTGGCGCTGCTGGGAAGTCGGGGCCGGCGGTACCTCCGTCGTGTCCTGGCTCGCCGAGAAGGTGGGGCCGACCGGCCAGGTCGTCGCCACCGACATCGACACCGGGCGGCTCAACCCCGCGGCCCGCCCGCCGGTGGAGGTCCGCGTCCACGACGTGGGCGCCGAGGAGCCGCCGGGCGAGGGCTTCGACCTGGTCCACGCCCGGCTGGTCCTCGTCCATGTACCCGACCGGGAACGGGCGTTGCGGTCCATGGTCAAGTCGCTGCGGCCAGGCGGACGCCTGCTGATCGAGGACGCCGACCCCGCCCTCCAGCCCCTGACCTGCCCCGACGAGTACGGCTCCGAGCAGCGGCTCGCCAACCGGCTGCGCCAAGGCTTCCGCAAGCTGCTCGCCGACCGCGGCGCCGACCTGTCCTACGGCCGTAAACTCCCGCGGCTGCTCCGGGAGGCCGGGCTGCGGGGCGTGGAGGCCGACGCGTACTTCCCCGTGACCTCGCCCGCCTGCACCGCCCTGGAGGCCGCGACGGTCCGTCAGATCCGGGACCGGCTCGTCGCCGCCGGCCTGGCCACCGACGCGGAGATCGACCAGCACCTGGCCAACGTCGAAGCCGGCGACATGGACCTGGCCACCGCACCGATGATCTCGGCGTGGGGCCACAAGGGGTAGTCGGCGGTGCGCCCCCCACCCGCCTAGCTCCCGTTGCCCGGATGCGGTGGTCTGCCGCCCACCCGTCGTACCGCCTCCGCGCCCGCCCGGCAGCCCCGTGCCGCCGCCTCCTCCGGAGTCGCGCCGGCGAGCAGCGCGGCGAGGAACGCGCCGGTGAAGGCGTCACCCGCGCCTGTGGTGTCCCGAGGCACCGCCGGTACGGCCGGCACCCGCGCCACAACGGCACCGGAACGCGCCACCAGCGCCCCGTCCGCGCCCGCCTTGGCCACCACCAGCGGCACGAGACGGCTCAACTTGGCCGCCGCGTCCGCCGGATCCGGCAGCCCGGTCAGCAGGCATGCCTCGTCCCGGCTGGGCAGCAGCAGGTCCAGTCCCTCCGCGAACGCCAGGAAGCGGTCCACTCCCAGATCCACCAGGAACCCGGCCGACGCCGGGTCCAGGCTGACCGGCACACCACGCGCGCGTGCCGCCGCGGTCGCCGCCTCGGCGAGTGCCCGGCTCGGCTCCGTGAACAGCAGATAGCCCGACAGATGCAGCCGGTCCACCCCGTCCAGGAGCGCGTCCGACCAGTCGGCGGGACCCAGCCGCAGGGACGCCCCGCTGTCCGTCAGAAACGTCCGCTCGGCGGCCGCGTCCGTGTCGACGAGGCAGATCACCGTCCCGGTCGCCGCCTCGGCATCCACCACCAGCCGGGGCCGCACCCCGGCCGCGACCAGCTCCCGCTCGTGCCACGCGGCGGCCTCCGCGCCCACCCGCCCCAGCAGCCGTACGTCCGCGCAGCCGACGTGGGCGGCCCAGCAGGCCACGTTGGCGCCCGCGCCGCCCGGCAGCGTCCGGATCACGGCGGCCGTGTCGGTGCCGGCCGCCAGCGGCCCCCGGCGCCGGGCGACCACATCCGTGATGACGTCCCCGACGACCAGCAGCGCTCCGTCGCGGCTCGCGGTCACCCCCTGGTCCACGCCGTGGCGATCCGCGCGGCCAGCCGTACGTTGCCGCGCACCGCCGCCAGATTGGCGCTCAACGACGCACCGTCGGTGTGCCGGACCAGGTGGTCCAGCAGGAACGGGGTCACCGCCTGCCCGGTGACCCCCTGCTCGGCACAGGCGCGCAGCGCGTCGTCCAGCACGCGCGCGTGCAGGTCGGGATCGAGTTGCTCCGCCTCCGGGACGGGATTGGCGACGATCAGCGCCGATTCCGCCGCGTCCAGCGCGTCCTGGGCGCGCATGACGGCGGCGACCTGCTCCGGCGTGTCCAGAGTCCAGTCGACCGGATGCCCCGAGTCCGACAGATAGAAGCCGGGGAACCGGTCCGTGCCGTACCCGGCGACGGCCACGCCCAGCGTCTCCAGCCGCTGCAGCGTCGCCGGCACGTCCAGGATCGATTTCACGCCCGCGCACACCACCGTGATCCGGGTGCGCGCCAGCAGCCCCAGATCGGCCGACTCGTCCTGGGTCACCGTCCACTCCCGGTGCACACCGCCCAGCCCACCGGTGGCAAACACCCTGACCCCAGCCAGCGCGGCCAGCTGCGCCGTGGCCGACACAGTGGTCGCCCCGCTCGCCCCCGCCGCCACGGCGAGCGGCAGGTCACGGTGCCCCAGCTTGCGTATGCCCTCCTCGTTCGCGACCCGTTCCAGCTGGTCCTTGTCCAGGCCGACGAGGGGCCTCCCGTCGAGCACGGCGACGGTCGCCGGCACGGCACCCTCCCGCCGTACCGCTTCCTCCAGCTCCAGCGCCACCTGCAGGTTGCGCGGGCGGGGCAGGCCGTGCGCGATGATCGTGGACTCCAGGGCCACCACCGGCCGCCGCGCGTCGATCGCTTCCCGGACTTCTTCCGACACCACCAGCTCCACGTGCCCGCCTCCTGTCCGTCGGTCCTTCCCTCATCTCTGGCGGCCACCGACCCTGGATAAACGCTTGTGGCCGGTGGAGGAGGCCATCAGCCTGGGTCGCATGAGGAACAACACCACGCGTCTCGACCATGTCGTCCTGTGGGTGGCCGACCCGGTCGCCGCCGCCGTCTTCTACCAGACGGCCGTCGGCCTGGAGCCGATCAAGGTCGCAGAGTTCGTGGAGGGGAAGGCGTCCTTCCCCTCCGTGCGTGTCAACGAGGAGACCATATTCGACCTCGCACCGCGCACCTTCGCCGAACGGATGAGGATGCTGCCCGGCTCCGCCGACAGCGCGGGCCACCCGGTCAACCACATCTGCCTGTCCCTGCCCGCCGACGCCTTCGACGCCCTGCGGGTCCGCCTGGAAGAGCACGGTGTCCCCGTGTCGGGCATCGACCACGGCCTGTCCGGCGCCCGTGGCAACGCCACGCGCAGCTTCTACTTCCGGGACCCCGACGGCAACATCTTCGAAGCCCGGCACTACGACGACTGACCGCGACGACGGACCGGGTCCGGGGGCCGGTCAGAACAGCGGCTCGGGCAGCACACCCTCCAGGGCGAGCAGCTTCCGCTTGGTCTCCAGCCCGCCCCCGAAACCACCGATGCCGCCACCGCTCTCCACCACCCGGTGGCACGGCACCACCACAGGCAGCGGGTTGGCGCCCATCGCGGCGCCGACCGCCTGCGCTCCGCCGGGCTGCCCGACCCGCCCCGCCAGATCGCCGTACCCCACCACGGTGCCGTACGGCACACCGGACGCCAGCTCACGCAGTACCTGCCGGTTGAACCCGGAGATCAGCGACCAGTCCAAAGGCAGGTCGAAGTCGTGCCGCTCGCCCGCGAAGTACGCCCGCACCTGGCCTATCGCCTCCGCCAGCAGCGGAGAGTCCGGATCCTCCACGGGCCGGCCGCCCAGGCGGGCGGCCAGCCGCTCCAGCGCACGGTCGCGCACCGCGTCCGAAGCGTGGAAGACGACGTTGACCAGGCCGTCGTGGGTCGCCGCCAGCATCAGCGGACCGATGTCCGTGCCGACGACGGCCCACACGACCCGCTGCTCATCCTGCCCATGGCTGTCCATGCGCCCACGGTACGACCCGCCACTGACAACGCTCGCCCGGCTCAGTCCGAGCCCAGCGCCGCCCGCACCACGTCGGGCTTGTTGGTGATGATCCCGTCGACCCCGTAGGCGGCGACCATGCGGGTGCCGGCAGCGTCGTTCACCGTCCAGGCGAACAACTTGAGCCGCCGGCCGTGCGGCCCGTGGAAGACGTGCACCGCCGAAACATAGCCCCTGCTCAGCGACCCGTACGAGGGATTGACCAGATCGGTGAAGCGCGCGAGCCCGGGCAGCTGCGCCACGGTGGGCGTCCCGAGATAGGCGGTGGTGACCGCGGGCTTCAGCTCATGGACGGCCCGCACGCTGTCCGCGCTGAAGCTCTGCACGACCAGCCGCCCCAGGTGCCTGCCGTCCAGCCACCCCTCGTTGCCGAGGAGCTTCAGGGTCTGCTGCTCGATGCCCGGGTACAGCTCCGGGTTCTTGATCTCCAGGAGCAGCTTTTCGTGATTGTGCTCGACCCGGCGCATGTACTGCTGCAGCGTCGGCACGCGCGCGCCCGCGTACGCGGGGGAGAACCAGCTGCCCGCGTCCAGCCGGGCGATCTCGGCCGCGGTGAAGTCCCGCACCTTCCACGGGGCCCGGCCGGGGAAGACGTCCTCGACGTTCGTGGTGCGCTGCAGGCTGTCGTCGTGGAGGACGACCAGCTCGCCGTCCTTGGTGCGCTGGACGTCGTTCTCGACCCAGGAGAAGCCCAGCTCGGCGGCCTTGTCGATGGCGGCCAGCGTGTTCTCGGGTGCGTAGGCGGAGGCACCCCGGTGGGCGATGACCACGGGCACGCCGTCCTCACGCGCCCGGGCGTCGGACGTGGGGCTCAGCAGAACCGCCGCCGTCCCCAGGGCCGCGGCGAGCGTGGCGGCTACTACGCGCGCGTACATGCGTACTCCTCGCGTCGACAAAATACCGACAGCTCCAGACTGACAGCAGAGGGTCAACGACACCCGGGCGCACGATGGACACAGATTGAATGGAGATGTCCAAGTGCGCTCACCGGTGCCGCACAACTGCGGCAAGGGCGTGTTTCTTTGCCGGAAAGTCGTTCGACCATTCCGGTGGGGGTCATACTCTCTGCGACAACCCTGACCGCCCGCGCGGTCCTGGGACGGGGGCATATTCAGGTATTCCGGGACGCAAGAAGGCGGAAGGGCAGCCGCGGATGCAAGGCACGGTCGACGGATTCAGTTACGGGGCCGTCACCCCGTTGGTGGCCTATCTCATGGCCTGCCTCGGCGGTGCCCTCGGCCTGCGCTGCACCACACGGTCTTTGCTGGTCACACACTCCCGGCGCCCGGCCTGGCTGGCTCTCGGCTCGGCCGCGATCGGCTCCGGCATATGGACCATGCACTTCGTCGCGATGATGGGCTTCACCATCAAGGAGACGTCGATCCAGTACGACAAGCCGATCACCTATGCGAGCCTCGGGCTCGCCATCGTGATGGTCGGCATCGGGATCTTCATCGTGGGCTACCGGGGCGCCACCGGAACCCCCCTCTTCACCGGCGGCACGATCACCGGTCTGGGTGTCGCCTCGATGCACTACCTCGGCATGGCGGGCGTCCACTTCCATGGCCGCTTCACCTACAACACCTTCACCGTCGCCGCCTCCGTCGTCATAGCGGTCGTGGCCGCCACCGCCGCCCTGTGGGCCGCCGGACAGGTGCGGGGCTTCGTGTGGAGCGTGGGCGCGAGCCTCGTCATGGGGCTCGCGGTCAGCGGCATGCACTACACCGGGATGGCCGCCCTCAGCGTCCACCTCGACAGCGCCTCCCAGGCCGCCGGGGGCACGCCCGCGGCATCCGTGCTCGCGCCGATGCTGATCGGCCCGCTCGCCTTCCTGCTCCTCGCCGGCGCCGTCGTGATCTTCGACCCGCTGATGATCATGGGCCGGCGCCACTGGACTCCCGTCGAGCACAAGCCGGGTGTCCCGGCCGCCGCTGTCGCCTCCCACACGGACCGCCGCCCCGCCGTCCACGAGGGGCACCGGCCGGCCCGCCGGCCCGAGCACCACGGCTCCCGCACCCCGCAGAACCGCTGATCGGGACCCGTTGTCAGTGGGGGGTCGTACGGTGGATGGCATGCGGCCCGTTTCCCACATCGAACGCACGGTGGCGCCTTTCGAGGTCGTCAGCCCCTACCAGCCCAGCGGCGACCAGCCCAGGGCCATCGCCGACCTGGCCAAGCGCATCCAGGGCGGTGAGAAGGATGTCGTCCTCCTGGGCGCGACCGGCACCGGCAAGTCCGCCACCACGGCGTGGATGATCGAGCAGCTCCAGCGCCCCACGCTCGTGATGGCGCCGAACAAGACGCTGGCCGCCCAGCTGGCCAACGAGTTCCGCGAGCTGTTGCCGAACAACGCGGTCGAGTACTTCGTCTCGTACTACGACTACTACCAGCCCGAGGCCTACGTCCCGCAGTCCGACACCTACATCGAGAAGGACTCCTCGATCAACGAGGAGGTCGAGCGCCTGCGCCACTCGGCCACCAACTCGCTGCTCACCCGCCGCGACGTGGTCGTGGTCGCCTCGGTGTCCTGCATCTACGGCCTCGGTACTCCGCAGGAGTACGTGGACCGCATGGTCCCGCTCAGGGTCGGCGACGAGATCGACCGCGACGACCTGCTGCGCCGCTTCGTCGACATCCAGTACACGCGCAACGACATGGCCTTCACCCGCGGCACCTTCCGGGTCCGCGGCGACACCATCGAGATCTTCCCGGTCTACGAGGAGCTGGCCGTCCGCATCGAGATGTTCGGCGACGAGATCGAGGCGCTGTCCACGCTCCACCCGCTCACCGGCGAGATCATCAGCGACGACCAGCATCTCTACGTCTTCCCCGCCTCCCACTACGTCGCCGGTCCCGAGCGCATGGAGCGGGCCGTCAACGACATCGAGAAGGAGCTGGGAGAGCGCCTGGCCGAGCTGGAGAAGCAGGGCAAGCTCCTGGAGGCTCAGCGGCTGCGGATGCGCACCACGTACGACATCGAGATGCTCCGGCAGATCGGCACCTGCTCCGGCGTGGAGAACTACTCGATGCACTTCGACGGCCGGCTGCCCGGCTCGCCGCCCAACACCCTGCTGGACTACTTCCCGGACGACTTCCTGCTCGTCATCGACGAGTCGCACGTCACCGTCCCGCAGATCGGCGCGATGTACGAGGGCGACGCCTCCCGCAAGCGCACCCTCGTGGACCACGGCTTCCGCCTGCCCTCCGCCCTGGACAACCGCCCCCTGAAGTGGGAGGAGTTCCAGGAGCGCATCGGGCAGACCGTCTACCTGTCGGCGACCCCGGGCACCTACGAGATGTCGCGCTCGGACGGCTTCGTCGAGCAGATCATCCGGCCGACCGGACTGGTCGACCCGGAGGTCGTGGTCAAGCCCACCGAGGGGCAGATCGACGACCTGGTGCACGAGATCCGCAAGCGCACCGAGAAGGACGAGCGGGTCCTCGTCACCACGCTGACCAAGAAGATGGCCGAGGACCTCACCGACTACTTCCTGGAACTCGGCATCCAGGTCCGCTACCTGCACAGCGACGTCGACACCCTGCGCCGCGTCGAGCTGCTGCGCGAGCTGCGCTCCGGTGAGTACGACGTCCTGGTCGGCATCAACCTGCTCCGTGAGGGACTCGACCTGCCCGAGGTGTCCCTGGTGGCGATCCTGGACGCCGACAAGGAGGGCTTCCTCCGCTCCGGCACCTCGCTGATCCAGACCATCGGCCGTGCGGCGCGTAACGTCTCTGGTCAGGTCCACATGTACGCCGACAAGATCACCCCGGCGATGGAGAAGGCCATCGAGGAGACGAACCGCCGCCGGGAGAAGCAGATCGCCTACAACAAGGCGAACGGCATCGATCCGCAGCCGCTGCGCAAGAAGATCAACGACATCGTCGCGCAGATCGCCCGCGAGGAGGTCGACACCGAGCAGCTCCTCGGCTCCGGCTACCGCAAGACGAAGGACGGCAAGGGCGCGAAGGCCCCCGTTCCGTCGCTCGGCGACAAGGCCGCCAAGGGTGCGAAGGCGGGCAAGGCCGCCAAGACCGCCAAGGGCCAGGCGGTGCCCACGGACCGTCCGGCCGCCGAACTGGCCGAGCAGATCGAGGAGATGACCGAGCGCATGCGCGCCGCCGCCGCGGAGCTGCAGTTCGAGATCGCGGCGCGGCTGCGCGACGAGGTCTCCGAGATGAAGAAGGAGCTGCGTCAGATGCGGGAGGCGGGCCTCGCCTGAGCCTCTGCTCCCGTCCCGACCTCGGCATATGCGCCAAGTGTTGCAACACCGACACAAAAGCGCGGGCCGGGGTCGGCACTGTCAGTGGCCCTGCGTAGGGTTTTGGACAACCGCGCTGTGCGCAGCACACAGCCCGGCGCGGCAACAGGGGACCGTCGAGAGGGGATTCAGCCGTGTCCGTCAACTTGTCCAAGGGTCAGGCCATCAGCCTGGAGAAGAAGGACGGTGCCACCCTGACCGCGGTCCGTATGGGGCTCGGCTGGCAGGCGGCGAAGCGGCGCGGCCTGTTCGGCTCCCGCACCCGCGAGATCGACCTGGACGCCTCGGCGGTCCTCTTCGCCGGCGGGAAGCCCGAGGACGTCGTCTTCTTCCGCCACCTGGTGAGCGACGACGGTTCCGTGCGCCACACCGGTGACAACCTCGTGGGCGGCGCCGGTCAGGGCGGGGACGACGAGGCGATCCTGGTGGACCTGCAGCGTGTCCCGGTCCACATCGACCAGATCGTCTTCACGGTGAACTCCTTCACCGGCCAGACCTTCCAGGAAGTGCAGAACGCGTTCTGCCGGCTCGTGGACGAGACCACCGGCCAGGAACTGGCCCGCTACACCCTGGCCGGCGGTGGCGAGTACACCGCCCAGATCATGGCCAAGGTGCACCGGGCAGGCTCCGGCTGGACGATGACCGCCATCGGCTCCCCGGCGAACGGCCGCACCTTCCAGGACCTGATGCCGACGATCCAGCAGCACCTCTAGGACCGACCGCCGGCCCACCGGGCGCGGTACGCACGACAGAACGACACGGGGGGACGGCGATGGCGGCTGAGCTGGTACGGGGACAGAACCACTCGCTGTCCCAGGCCCGGCTGGAGATCCGGATCTCGGCCGGAGTGCCGGTCCTGGCCGGAGCCACCCTCGGCGACGAGCACGGCACGGTGCACGGCCGCGAGTGGGTGGCCCACCTCGGTGCCCCTGCGGTGCCCGGCGTCGAGGTGCTCCGGCAGGCCGCCGCCGAGCACCGCCTGACCGTCGACCTGGCCGCCCTGCCCGAGGCCGTGCACCGCATCGACGTGTTCCTGGCCCTGCCCACCGGCACCGCGGGCCCGCTCCGCTTCGGTGCCGTCCCCGCCCCGCACACCACGGTGAACGGCCTCGACGGCACCGAACTCGCCTGCTACACCCTCACCGGCCTGGACGCCGAGGCCGCCGTGATCGCCCTGGAGCTGTATCGCAGGCAGGGTGCCTGGAAAGTGCGTGCGATGGGCCAGGGCTACGCGGGCGGCCTGCCCGCACTCCTCGCCGACCAGGGGCTGCGCGACGCGGACGACGTCACGACGGCCATCCAGGAGGCGGCGGCCCACACCCTGCCTCACGCGATACCCACACCGTCGACCGAGCCGGCCGCGCCGACCGCCGTCGGTTCCACACCCCTGGCGTCTCCCACCCCTGAAACACCTCCCGCGCCTCACACGGCGTCCGCTCCGCAAGCTGCCTCCACATCCGAGCCCGCGGAGTCGCTACGGCCGTACGGCCCGCAGCACCCGGACGACGATCACCTGCAGCCCATCGGCCCGATCGACTACACGCACCCCCGCCGGACCCGCAACGGTCCTCCTCCGCCCCCGCCTCCCGCCCCCTCGGCCGCCGACGGACAGCCCGCTCAGCCCGTCGCCGGAGACGCCGTGGGCTGGTCGATGGAGGAACGGCTGTACAACCAGGTCTGGGGCATGTTCGAGGATCTGGCCCGCACCACCGCCGCCTACCGCAGGGCCGTCGAATTCGCCGACTCCCGACTGGAGGAGGAGCTGGACCAGGCCCTCGCCGACCCGCGCCGGCGGCTCGGCACGGCGGGAGACACCGCCCGCGAGGCGGCCCACGCTCGCCGGACCCAGCTGGCGGACCAGGCGCGCGAGGCCCTCGACCGCGACCTCGCCCAGCTCACCGCCGAGGCCGAGGTGGTGGAGCCCGCGCTCCCGCCCGCCTACGCCCGGTGGGACAACCCCGTCTGGCATGCCTACCGTGTCCCCGCGGAGTCGCCGATGGCCCTGCGGCTCGGCGATCTCCACCTCCCCGATAGCGTCCCGCTGCGCATACCCCTGCTGGTCAGGCTGCCGCTGGAACGCGGTCTGTGGATCGACAGCGGTCCGGCGGCAGACACCGGCGACCGTGTGCCCGACTCCGCCGAGCTGCGACACCTGGCCATGGAGGCGGCGGTCGCCCTCGCGGCGCGCCTGCTGGCCGTCCACCCGGCCGGGGCGTTCGCGGTGCAGGTCATCGACCCGGCCGGTGCCGGAGCGCGGGCGCTCCTGCCGCTGACGCAGGCGGGGGTCCTCGCGGTGCCGCCCGCGACCGGCGCGGCGGGGGTCTCGCAGATGCTGGAGCGGCTCACCCGGCGGGTCGACCTGGTGCAGATGGCGATGCGGGGCGGTGCGGCCGAGTCACTGCCGGCCGATGTGGACACCGCGCAGCAGCTCCTGATCGTCAACGACTTCCCGCACGGGTTCGACGAGCGGTCGGTGACCCGGCTGCGCTATCTCGCCGACGAGGGGCCGGCCGTCGGCGTGCACCTCCTGCTGGTCGCCGACCGTGAGGACACCGCCGCCTACGGCCCCCTGCTCGACCCGCTGTGGCGTTCGCTGCTGCGACTCACCCCGCTGCCCGACGACCATCTCGCCGATCCGTGGGTCGGCCATGCCTGGACGTACGAACCGTCACTCGCCCCGGTGGGCAGCCGGGTAATGCGCGAGGTGCTCACCGAGGTGGGCCGAGCCCGCACCAAGCAGTGGTAAAGGGGCTCTGACCAGCCAACTTGGCATCTATTTTACTAAACACTTTACCTTTCCTTGGTGATTGGGGTACTGTCTTCCGTACGGAGGGGAGTACTCCCTGACTGCGGCGCACCCGTCAGTACGGACCGGTTCCAGGTCCCGGGGCGTCGGCCCATCACGGGTGGAAGAGACCTCCGGCAGCGACAACGCTGAGTGTGTTTGCCGTTCCCCAATGCCGGAGGTGCAGTGGAAGTCTCCATGGCCCTATGGGTCTTCACCATCGTGGGTCTCGCCGCCCTGATCGCGGTCGACTTCTTCATCGGCCGCAAGCCGCATGAGGTGTCGATCAAGGAAGCGGGTATCTGGACGGTCGTCTGGATCGCCCTGGCCGGGCTCTTCGGTCTCGGTCTTCTCGTCTTCGGCGGTGGACAGCCGGCCGGCGAGTTCTTCGCGGGCTTCATCACCGAGAAGTCACTGAGCGTCGACAACCTCTTCGTCTTCGTCCTGATCATGGCGAAGTTCGCGGTGCCCACCCAGTACCAGCAGCGCGTCCTGCTCGTCGGCGTCCTCATAGCCCTGGTCCTGCGGGCCGTCTTCATCGCCGCCGGAGCCGCGATCATCGCCAGCTTCTCCTGGGTGTTCTACCTCTTCGGCGCCTTCCTCATCTGGACCGCCTGGAAGCTCATCCAGGAGGCCCGCGCAGAGGAGCAGGACGAGGAGTACGAGGAGAACAAGCTCCTGAAGGCCGCGGAGCGCAAGTTCGGCGTGGCCGACCGGTACCACGGCACGAAGCTCTGGATCCAGCAGAACGGCAAGCGGGTCATGACCCCGATGCTGGTCGTGATGCTCGCCATCGGTACGACGGACGTGCTGTTCGCGCTGGACTCCATCCCCGCGATCTTCGGCCTCACCCAGGACCCGTACATCGTCTTCACCGCCAATGCCTTCGCCCTGATGGGCCTGCGTCAGCTGTACTTCCTCATCGGTGGCCTGCTGAGGAAGCTGGTCCACCTGTCGTACGGCCTGTCGATCATCCTCGGCTTCATCGGCGTCAAGCTGGTGCTGCACGCGTTGCACGAGTCCGGTGTCCATGTCCCCGAGATCAGCATCCCGGTCTCCCTCGGTGTGATCTGCGCGGTCCTCGCCGTCACCACGGTCACCAGCCTGCTGGCCTCCAAGAAGCAGGCGGCAGTCGAGGCGGCGAAGGCCGCCGGCGAAGACGCCCGGAAGGGCAGCGTCGACGTCTGACCGCACCGTCGGGGAAGCCCGTGATCCGCCCCATAGCCCCTCAGCGGGGTGTCGTCGCGACGCGGAGGCCCGGTCCCACCGGCACCGGGCCCCGCACCGGAAAGGATGAGAGGTATCCGAAAAGAACGGAATGCGAACCCTGTAAGCCTCTGCGACCATCGCCGCATGATCACTCGGCTCCGGTCGCTCACTCATCGATGGACGATCCTCGTGCCGGTGCTCGCGGTCGTCCTGCTGGCCTTCACCTGGGGCCGGGACCTGCCCGGTGTGGTCGTCGGCCTGGTGACCCTCGTCCTCGCCGGTGCCGTTCTGGCGGCCGTGCACCACGCCGAGGTGATCGCCCACCGGGTCGGTGAGCCCTTCGGCTCCCTGGTGCTCGCCATCGCCGTCACGGTCATCGAGGTGGCCCTGATCGTCACCCTCATGGCCGACGGCGGCGACAAGAGTTCCACCCTGGCCCGGGACACCGTCTTCGCCGCCGTGATGATCACGTGCAACGGCATCGTCGGGCTCTGTCTGCTCGTCGCCTCCCTGCGGCACGGCACGGCGGTCTTCAACCCCGAGGGCACCGGCGCGGCACTGGCGACCGTGGCCACGCTGGCCACGCTCAGCCTCGTGCTGCCGACCTTCACCACCAGCAAGCCCGGACCGGAGTTCTCCTCGGTCCAGCTGACGTTCGCCGCGCTGTCCTCACTGATCCTGTACGGGCTGTTCGTGACCACCCAGACCGTACGCCACCGCGACTACTTCCTGCCCATCACCCGGCAGGGTGAGGTCATCACCGCCGACACCCACGCCCAACCCCCCTCCGCGCGCGCCGCCTGGATCAGCCTCGGCCTGCTCGGGCTCGCCCTGATCGGGGTGGTCGGCCTGGCCAAGGGCGTGTCGCCCACGATCGAGTCGGGTGTGGCGGCGGCGGGCCTGCCGCAAGCGGTGGTCGGTGTGATCATCGCCCTGCTCGTCCTGCTGCCGGAGACGATCGCCGCGCTGCGCTCCGCACGCCGTGACCGGGTGCAGACCAGCCTCAACCTCGCGCTCGGCTCCGCGATGGCCAGCATCGGCCTGACCATCCCGGCCGTGGCACTCGCCTCCGTCTGGCTGTCCGGGCCGCTCGTCCTCGGCCTCGGCTCGACCCACATGCTGTTGCTCGCGCTGACCGTGGTGGTCAGCTCCCTGACCGTCGTGCCGGGCCGTGCCACGCCCCTGCAGGGAGGCGTCCACCTGGTGCTGTTCGCGGCCTACCTGGAACTGGCGATCAATCCCTAGCCCGCGATCGGTTCGCGGCCCGTCCGGTCAGCCCGTGACCTGCTCCACCGCCGGCACGGGCACCGGACGGGTCTCCGGAAGCAGCGCGAAGCACATCAGGCTGATCAGTGCGATACCCGTCAGATACACCCCCACGCCCCACGGGACCCGCCCGCCCCGCTCCGCGAGGGCCGTTGCCACGATCGGGGTGAGGGCGCCGCCGAGGACGCCGCCGAGGTTGTAGCCCACCGCGGCACCCGTGCACCGCACCCGGGGCTCGTACAGTTCCGGCAGGTAGGCGGCGATCACCGAGACGATGGTGACGAAGGCGAGCAGGGCGCCCAGGATGGCGAGGAACATCAGCAGCGGCTCGCCGGTCGCCAGCAGCGCGACCATCGGGAGCATCCACAGGGCGCAGGCCGCGCACCCGGTCAGACACATCGGCCGACGTCCGTACCGGTCGCCGAGCAGCGCCAGGAACGGCGTCAGCGCGCCCTGCACGACCACCGCGCCCACGATGCAGACCAGCATGACCGTACGGCTCACGCCGAGCCGCTCCGTCGCGTACGACAGCGACCAGGTCGTCACCGTGTAGAACACCGCGTAGCCGACCGCCAGCGCCCCGGCCGTCAGCAGCACCAGCCGTCCGTGGTGCCGTACGACCTCGACGAGCGGCACGCGCGCGTGGTCGTCGATCTCCAGGAACCGGGGGCTCTCCGCGAGCGACGAGCGCAGCCACAGACCGGCCAGTGCCAGCGCGCCGGCCGCCCAGAACGGCACGCGCCAGCCCCACCGCGCGAACTCCGCGTCGGACAGCGTCGCCGACAGCACGAGCATCACCCCGTTGGCCAGGACGAAGCCGAGCGCCGGCCCCATCTGGGGGAAGCTCGACCACAGCGCTCGCCGCCCGGGGGGAGCGTGCTCGGCGGTCAGCAGCACCGCCCCGCCCCACTCCCCGCCGAGCCCCAGCCCCTGCAGGAAGCGCAGGACGAGCAGCAGCACGGGCGCGGCCATGCCGATGGCCCCGTACGACGGCACACAGCCGACCGCGACCGTGGAGGCACCGGTGAGCAGCAACGAGACGACGAGCACGGGCCGCCGTCCGCGCCGGTCCCCGAGGTGCCCGAACAGCACCGAGCCCACCGGCCGGGCCACGAACCCCACCCCGAACGTCCCGAACGCCGCCAGCGTCCCGGCGAGCGGCGAGAACGTCGGAAAGAACAACGGCCCCAGAACCAGAGCCGCCGCGGTTCCGTAGGCGAAGAAGTCGTAGAACTCGACCGCTGTCCCGGCGAGCGAGGCGGCGGCGAGCCGCGGCATGGACGGGGTGCTTACGACGGGTACATCGTGCATGCCGCGTCAACTACCCCCAGTGATCAAGGGTTACGGGGGCGTGCGGAGGTGACCACGGGACCGGAGTGCGCGCCGGGGTGAGCGGGGCCCGCGGCCCGCTGTCCGCCCTGGTCGGCGTGATAGACCGGGTGCGAGCAGCGGTCGTACCCGCACCGCCCCGAACGGACCGGAGGAACCGTGCCCCGCACCCTTGCCAGCGCCCCGATCATGATCCTCAACGGGCCCAACCTGAACCTGCTCGGCCAGCGCCAGCCCGAGATCTACGGCAAGGACACACTGGCCGACGTGGAGGCGCTGTGCGCCAAGGCGGCAGCCGCGCACGGCGGCACCGTGGACTTCCGGCAGTCCAACCACGAGGGCGAACTGGTCGACTGGATCCAGGAGGCGCGGCTGAACCACTGCGGGATCGTCATCAACCCCGGCGCCTACTCGCACACGTCGGTCGCCATTCTGGACGCGCTCAACACCTGCGACGGCATGCCCGTGCTGGAGGTGCACATCTCCAACATCCACCAGCGCGAATCGTTCCGGCACCACTCGTACGTCTCGCTGCGCGCCGACGGCGTGATCGCCGGCTGCGGAGTGCAGGGCTACGTGTTCGGCGTGGAGCGGGTCGCGGCGCTGGCCGGCGCGGCGCAGGCGGACGCGTAACCCCGCGCGCGGGACTACAGCCGGCCCGCCTCCACGATCCGCCGCAGGAACCGCCGCGTGCGCTCCTGCCGAGGGTCGCCGAAGACCTGCTCGGCGGTGCCGCGCTCCAGCACGACCCCGCCGTCCAGGAAGCACACCTGGTCGGCGACGTCCCGCGCGAAGCCCATCTCGTGCGTCGCCAGCACCATCGTCATGCCCTCGTCCTTCAGGCCACGGACCACCTCCAGCACCTCGCCCACCAGTTCGGGGTCGAGCGCGGCCGTGATCTCGTCCAGCAGCAACAGCCGCGGCCGCGCCGCGAGGGCCCGTACGATCGCCACACGCTGCTGCTGACCGCCGCTGAGCCGGTCCGGGTAGGCATCCGCCTTGCCGGCGAGGCCGAGGCGCTCCAGCAGCTCCCTGGCCCGTTCCTCGGCCTCCGCACGAGAGACGCCGTGCACCCGGCGCGGCGCGAGCGTGATGTTGTCGAGCACGGTCATGTGCGGGAAGAGGTTGTACGCCTGGAAGACGACCCCGATCCGGCGGCGTACCGCGTCCTGGTCCGCGCGCGGGTCGGTGATCTCCTCGCCGTCCAGCCAGATCGCGCCGTCGTCGACCTCCTCCAGGAGGTTGGCGCAGCGCAGCAGCGTGGACTTGCCCGAGCCGGAGGCGCCGATCAGCGCGGTCACCGTGTGCGGGGCGACCTCCAGATCGACGTCCCGCAGGACGACCGAGTCGCCGAAGGTCTTGCGGACGGACTCCATCCGCAGGACGGGCGCATTGCTCACGGGCGTGCTCTCGGACGCGCTCACAGGGCTCCTCCCCGGGTCCTCACAGGGAACCTCCCTGGGCCCGCTGCCGGTCCATCCGGGCCGTCACCCAGTCGGTGAACCGGGTCATCGGAATGGTCAGCGCCACGAACACCAGCCCCGCGACGATGTACGGCGTGTAGTTCAGGCTGCGGCCCACGATGATGTCGGCCGCGCGTACGGCGTCCACCGCACCTCCGATGGACACCAGACCGGTGTCCTTCTGCAGCGACACCAGGTCGTTGAGCAGCGGCGGCACCTGGCGGCGCACGGCCTGCGGCAGTACGACGTAGCGCAGGGCCTGCCGGTTGGTGAGGCCCAGCGAGCGCGCCGCCGCCCGCTGCGAGGGGTGGATGGACTCGATGCCGGCCCGGAACACCTCCGCCACGTACGCCGAGTACGTCAGCGTCAGCGCCGTCCCGCCGAGCAGGACCGGATCGACCGTGACCCCCTGCAGCCGCAGCGCCGGCACGCCCAGGACCACGATCATCAGGTTGATGATCAGCGGCAGACCGCGGAAGAAGTCGGTGTACGCCGCCGCTAGCGCCCGGAGCGGGAAGAAGACCGGGCCGCGCAGGGTCCGCGCGACGGCGATCAGCATGCCGAGGACCAGGACGGCGGCACCGCAGATCAGCAGCAGCCGGACGTTCAGCCACAGCCCTTCGAGGACCTTCGGGAACGCCTCGCGCGCGTAGTGCGCGCTGAAGAAGGTCTCCTTGGTGCGCGGCCAGCCCGGTGCGTTGACGACGACCAGGTAGAGCACGGCGGCCGTGACGAGGGTCGACAGCGCCCCGATGGCGGTGGCACGGCGGGCACGCGCGCGTCTGTAGCGCTCGCGCGCCAGCCGCCGCTCGGAGGGTACGTAGTCGTCGCCGGAGCCGCCGTCACCGGCGCCACCGGTCATGTCACCCTTGTCGTCCGCCCCCTCCCGGGCCGACTCGCCCTTGGTGAGCGTCACTTGAGCACCGGGGCGTCGACGGCGTCCGAGAGCCACTGCTTCTCGATCCCGGCCAGCGTGCCGTCCTTGCGCAGGGCGTCGACGGCACCGGTCACGCACGAGGTCAGCGCGCTGCCCTTGTCCAGCACGAGGCCGAACTGCTCGGCAGTGCCGCCCTGGTTCTCGAACTGGCCGACGATCTTCGCGTCCGTCACCTCGGCCGCGGTGATGTAGAACGCGGTCGGCAGGTCGGTGACGATGGCGTCGACCTGACCGTTCTTCAGCGCGGACTTGGCCTGGTCGTTCTTGGCGTAGACGGCGGCGTCCTGGGCCGGCTTCACGACGTCGGAGATGTAGTCGAGGCTCGTGGTGCCCACCTGGGCGCCCAGCTTCAGCTTCTTCAGGTCCGCGATGCTCGTCGCCCGGGCGGCCTTGGTGCCCTTGAGCGCGATGACCGCCTGGCGCACGTCGTAGTAGCCGGAGGAGAAGTCAACGGCCTTCTTGCGCTCGGCGCTGATCGACACCTGGTTGATGTCGAAGTCGAAGGTCTTCACCCCCGGCGCGAACGCCTTGTTGAACGGCACGCTCTGCCATACGACCGCGCTCTTGTCGTACCCCAGCTGCTTCGCCACGGCATAGGCGACCGCCGACTCGAAGCCCTTGCCGTTGGCGGGCTTGTCGTCCTTGAACCAGGGCTCGTACGCCGGTTCGTCCGTCGCGATCGTCAGCTTCCCGGACGTCTTGGTGGCGAGCTTGCCCTGGGCGCAGCTCTTCGCGGCCGACCCGGACGGGGCGGCCGACGCCTTCTCCTCGGGCTGCGGGGCGCAGCCGACAGCGGTGGCGAGCAGGGCTACGGTGGCGGCGGCGACCGCGCGGCGCAGGGCGCGAGGGGCAGGATGCATGGCGGGAGAGTGGCAGCGAACGCAGCGTTTGTCCAGGTCACGGTGGTCGTTGTCCGCATACTGGGAACGGGTGTTGCGGCCGTGTGAACGCGGCTCGACGTCGTCCACGCGCGCGTGCCGCAGGCCTGGGCCGCCGGCCGAGGGCGGGGTTGGAGGCCGGCGGCCCCTACCGCTCAGGAGCCGTCATCCTGGGCGGGGCTCCTACCAGTTGACTGCGCGCGACGGCTCTGCGGGAGTGCGCGCGGGGGTCCGGTGCGTGCGAAAGGTTCACACGGGGCGCGCACAGGAGTGGTGTGCGCGGGGCGCGCGTACGGCCTGCACGCCGGAGCGCGGGCACTCAGCGAGAGCCGCCAGGCACCCGCGGACGCGCACGCGAACCGCCAGGCTCTCACGGACGCGCCGCCGCGCCGTCCGGTGCCCGCTCACCACCCGCGCGCGTGCCACTCCGGCAGATGCGGCCGTTCCGCGCCCAGCGTGGTGTCGTTGCCGTGCCCCGGATAGACCCACGTCTCGTCCGGCAGCACGTCGAAGAGCTTCGTCTCCACGTCGTGGATCAGGCTGGCGAACGCCTTCGGGTCCTTGCGCGTATTGCCGACACCGCCCGGGAAGAGGCAGTCGCCGGTGAAGACGTGCGGGTGCCCGTGCGGGTCGTCGTAGACCAGCGCGATCGAACCGGGCGTGTGCCCGACCAGATGGCGCGCGGTGAGTTCCACCTGGCCCACCCTGATGACGTCGCCGTCGTCGACGTGGACGTCGGTGGGCACCGGGATGCCGGGGGCGTCGTCGCGGCCGGCGTACGTACGCGCGCCCGTGGCCGCGACGACCCGGGCGAGGGCCTGCCAGTGATCGCCGTGCTGATGCGTGGTGACGACGGACGCGATGCCGTCGTCACCGATCATGGCGAGGAGTGTCTCCGCCTCGTTGGCGGCGTCGATCAGAAGCTGCTCGTCGGTGGCCCGGCAGCGCAGCAGATAGGCGTTGTTGTCCATCGGGCCGACCGCGATCTTGCTGATCATCAGGTCTTTCAGCTCGTGCACATCCGCCGGTCCGCCGACCTTGACCTCTCCGGAGTACGTCATGACGGCAGCCTATAGCGGGGGAGCCCCGGTGGACGGCCGCCGGGCGAGCCCGTGGGCGGTGGTCCTCCTAGAGCGGAGGCAGCTTCGGCAGCGCCCCGCCCCGTACCTCCAGCGCCGCCCCGTCGCGGCGCCCGGCGAGCCAGCCCACCAGGTCCGCGGGCCGGCCGGTGACCGTGACCCCGGGCTCGTCCGCCTCGCGCCCGGTGCTCCACGCGCGCGCGGCATCCGTGACGCGGGTCGCCGGCACGTCGGGGTGCCCGGAGAACCGGTCCGTGAGGAAGCCGGTCTCCCGCTCCAGGAACTCCGCCGGAAGATCCTCCAGCTCGTAACCGATCCCGAGGTCGACGTGGTGCAGCTCCACCTCCGCCCACCGGCGGAACGGCACCCGGGCCGCGGAGTCGGTGACCCCGTTGCGCAGCTCCACCGTGCGCGTCCAGTCCGCGGGCGCGTCCCCGGCCGCCTGGAAGCGGGCCGCGCTCTCCCGGACGTCGGCGACCTGGTCCTCCAGGGGCCGCGGGGCGTCGCGCTCGATGTCGGCGTCCCGCACCTCGGCGCTCGCGTACATGGGACGGCCCTGGAGGACGTTCACGAGCGCGTCCGCGTTCCGGGCGAGGTGGGCGAGGACGTGGCCGCGGCTCCAGCCCGGAAGCCGTGACGGCTCGGCGAGTGAGGCGTTGTCCAGTTTGGCGACCGCGGCGAGGAGCCGGTCCGTCGCTTCCCGTACACAGGCCAGGTCATGCGCGTGATCAATCATGGTGCTGACCCTAGTCCGGCCACACGTTTGGGTGAAGGTGGTGAACCTCGCCCGCAAATCGAATGTGCGTGCTATATCGTCGAAGGTGGCGTCGGGCATGCTGGATGGTCGGTGGTTGTTATGCAACCGGGCAATCCGACCGGCGTTGTCAGTGGCTCCCCCTAGTCTGAAGAAGCACAGGGGCCCCGCCCCTGTCACTTCTCCCAAGAAAGGTGCGGACCGGCGTGGCCGACCGTCTCATCGTCCGTGGCGCGCGCGAGCACAATCTGAAGAATGTCTCGCTCGACCTGCCTCGCGACTCGCTCATCGTCTTCACGGGCCTGTCCGGGTCGGGCAAGTCCTCCCTGGCCTTCGACACGATCTTCGCGGAGGGCCAGCGCCGTTACGTGGAGTCGCTCTCCTCGTACGCACGGCAGTTCCTCGGCCAGATGGACAAGCCCGACGTCGACTTCATCGAGGGCCTGTCGCCGGCGGTGTCCATCGACCAGAAGTCGACCTCGCGCAACCCGCGCTCGACGGTCGGCACGATCACCGAGGTCTACGACTACCTGCGCCTGCTCTTCGCGCGCATCGG
The DNA here is from genome assembly GCF_040645635.1 of Streptomyces sp. NPDC046727. Classification (NCBI taxonomy): domain Bacteria; kingdom Bacillati; phylum Actinomycetota; class Actinomycetes; order Kitasatosporales; family Streptomycetaceae; genus Streptomyces; species Streptomyces sp. NPDC046727. The sequence continues at coordinate 123,728 of NZ_JBEYYR010000010.1, read as the reverse complement.
CAAGCCGCACTGTCCCGAGTGCGGCCGCCCGATCTCGCGTCAGTCGCCGCAGGCCATCGTGGACAAGGTCCTGGAGCTGCCGGAGGGCAGCCGCTTCCAGGTGCTGTCCCCGCTGGTGCGCGAGCGCAAGGGCGAGTTCGTCGACCTCTTCGCCGACCTGCAGACCAAGGGCTACTCCCGCGCGCGCGTGGACGGCGAGACCGTCCAGCTGTCCGACCCGCCGACCCTGAAGAAGCAGGAGAAGCACACCATCGAGGTGGTCGTGGACCGCCTCACGGTGAAGGGCACCGCCAAGCGCCGTCTCACCGACTCCGTGGAGACCGCCCTCGGTCTGTCCGGCGGCATGGTCGTGCTCGACTTCGTGGACCTCCCCGAGGACGACCCCGAGCGCGAGCGCATGTACTCGGAGCACCTGTACTGCCCGTACGACGACCTGTCCTTCGAAGAGCTGGAGCCCCGCTCCTTCTCCTTCAACTCGCCCTTCGGCGCCTGCCCCGAGTGCACCGGCATCGGCACGCGCATGGAGGTCGACCCGGAGCTGATCGTCCCGGACGAGGACAAGTCCCTGGACGAGGGCGCCATCCACCCCTGGTCGCACGGACACACCAAGGACTACTTCGGCCGCCTGATCGGTGCCCTCGCGGACGCCCTCGGCTTCCGCACCGACATCCCCTTCGCGGGTCTGCCGCAGCGCGCCAAGAAGGCCCTGCTCCACGGCCACAAGACCCAGATCGAGGTGCGCTACCGCAACCGGTACGGCCGGGAGCGTGTCTACACCACGCCCTTCGAGGGGGCGGTGCCCTTCGTCAAGCGCCGGCACAGCGAGGCCGAGAGCGACGCCAGCCGCGAGCGCTTCGAGGGCTACATGCGCGAGGTGCCCTGCCCCTCCTGCGAGGGCTCGCGGCTGAAGCCGATCGTCCTCGCGGTCACGATCATGGAGAAGTCGATCGCCGAGGTCTCCGCGATGTCGATCAGCGACTGCGCGGAGTTCCTGGGCGAGCTGAAGCTGAACGCCCGCGACAAGAAGATCGCCGAGCGGGTCCTGAAGGAGGTCAACGAGCGGCTGCGCTTCCTGGTCGACGTCGGCCTGGACTACCTCTCGCTCAACCGCGCGGCAGGCACCCTCTCCGGCGGCGAGGCCCAGCGCATCCGCCTGGCCACCCAGATCGGCTCCGGCCTCGTCGGCGTCCTGTACGTCCTGGACGAGCCGTCCATCGGTCTGCACCAGCGGGACAACCACCGGCTGATCGAGACCCTGGTCCGCCTGCGCGACATGGGCAACACGCTCATCGTCGTGGAGCACGACGAGGACACGATCAAGGTCGCCGACTGGATCGTGGACATCGGCCCCGGCGCTGGCGAGCACGGCGGCAAGGTCGTGCACAGCGGCTCCCTGAAGGAGCTGCTGGCCAACGCCGAGTCGCAGACCGGCTCCTACCTCTCGGGCCGCAAGTCGATCCCGCTCCCGGACATCCGGCGCCCCCGTGACCCGTCCCGGCACCTGACCGTGCACGGCGCCCGCGAGAACAACCTGCAGGACATCGACGTGTCCTTCCCGCTGGGTGTGTTCACGGCCGTCACCGGCGTCTCCGGCTCCGGCAAGTCGACCCTGGTCAACGACATCCTCTACACGCACCTGGCCCGTGAGCTGAACGGCGCCCGGACCGTCCCCGGACGGCACACGCGCGTGGACGGTGACGACCTGGTCGACAAGGTCGTGCACGTCGACCAGTCGCCGATCGGCCGCACCCCGAGGTCCAACCCGGCGACGTACACCGGCGTCTTCGACCACATCCGCAAGCTGTTCGCCGAGACCACCGAGGCGAAGGTCCGGGGCTACCTGCCCGGTCGCTTCTCCTTCAACGTCAAGGGCGGTCGCTGCGAGAACTGCGCGGGCGACGGCACGATCAAGATCGAGATGAACTTCCTCCCGGACGTCTACGTCCCGTGCGAGGTCTGCCACGGCGCCCGGTACAACCGGGAGACCCTGGAGGTCCACTACAAGGGCAAGTCCATCGCCGAAGTGCTGAACATGCCGATCGAGGAGGCCATGCACTTCTTCGAGGCGGTCCCGGCGATCTCCCGTCACCTGAAGACGCTGAACGACGTCGGTCTCGGCTACGTCCGCCTCGGCCAGTCCGCCACCACCCTCTCCGGCGGTGAGGCGCAGCGCGTCAAGCTCGCCAGCGAACTGCAGAAGCGGTCCACGGGACGCACGGTCTACGTCCTGGACGAGCCGACCACCGGTCTGCACTTCGAGGACATCAGCAAGCTGCTCAAGGTCCTCGGCGGACTGGTCGACAAGGGCAACACGGTCATCGTCATCGAGCACAACCTCGACGTGATCAAGACCGCCGACTGGATCGTGGACATGGGTCCGGAGGGCGGCGCCGGCGGTGGCCTGGTGGTCGCCGAGGGCACGCCCGAGGAGGTCGCCGGGGTTCCGGCGAGCCACACCGGCAAGTTCCTGAGGGAGATCCTCGGCGCCGACCGGATCAGCGACGCCGAGCCGGTGAAGGCCCAGCGCGGCAGTACGGCCCGGAAGACGGCCGCGGCCACGTCGTCGGCGAAGAAGACGGTGACGGCCAAGGCCAACAACACCGCGACCAAGAAGGCCGCCAAGGTCACGAAGAAGGCGACGCCCGCGAAGAAGACCACGCGGGCCCGCACGGCCTGAGACGGTCAGCCCGGAGGGCGTTGAGGACACCCTCCGGCCCGGCCTGACATCGCATCAAGAATTCGGCGCCCCGCGGGAACTCCCCGCGGGGCGCCGCTCGTTCCACCATCAGCCAGCCCGGTCCAGCGGTCCGACAGGTCCCCCTCGCCCACCGCAGGTCCGGCCGTACCTTGTCAACAGCACAGGGAAACAACCCGCTCAGAGTGCGGCCGACTCACCCAGCTCCGCCGCGTACGGTGGCTCGGCCCCCGCCCGCGAGCAGGTGACCGCCGCCGCCCGTGCCGCGAAGCGCAGCAGCCGTGTCCAGCCCTCCGTCCCGAGGGCGGCGAGCGCTTCCGGGGACAGCGCGTCCCGGACGGCCAGTCCGTGCAGCAAGGCCGCGTTCACCGTGTCACCGGCGCCGATGGTGTCCACGACCTCGACCTTCTCGCCCGGCACGGAATGCTCCCCGCCGTCCGGGGTGAACACGGTCAGACCGTCGCCGCCCCGTGTGATCACCACGGCCGCCGGTCCCGCGCTCAGCCACTCGCGCGGGGTGCCGCCGAGCCACTCCGCATCCTCCTCGGACAGCTTCAGCAGCGTCACCGAGGGCAGCCAGCTCTTGAAACGCGCACGGTAGGCGTCCGCGTCCGCGATGAGCCCCGCCCGGATATTGGGGTCGAGCGCGGTGAACAGCCCCTGTCCTGCGGCGGTACGCATCAACTCCTCGTAGGCGCTCGCCCCCGGTTCCAGGACGAGCGAGCAGGTACCGAAGGACACCGCGCGCGTACCGGCGGGGAGTACGGCAGGGGTGGTGAACAGGCGGTCGGCGGTGCCGTCGACATAGAAGGAGTACGCGGCCGAGCCGGCGGCGTCGATCGTGGCCACGGCGAGCGTCGTCGGCTCAGGCCCCCGCTGTACGGCGGACACGTCGACCCCGGCCCGCCGCAGTCCGTCGAGCAGAGCCTCGCCGAAGGCGTCGTTCGACGTCCGCGAGCAGAAGGCGGTGCGGGAGCCGAGTCGGCCGAGCGCCACGGCGGTGTTGTACGGGCCGCCGCCGAGCGCCGGCTTCAGGTCCGCCAGGGCACCGGGGCCCTGCGGTACCAGGTCGATCAGTGCCTCACCGGCGACGACGATCACGAGGCGGTTCCCTTCTCGGACAGCGTGGATGATGCGGTGTGCCCGGCCTCTGCGGTGCTGCCCGGCTCCTCCGGGCAGCCGCAGGACGTGCGATGGACGAATGCGCAGGGCAGCCGGACGGTCTCGGCCGGCCGGTCCGGCTCGGCCAGCCGGTCCAGGAGCACGCGGACGGCTTGGGCGCCCAGCTCTCGGCTGGGCTGGGCGATGGCGGTCAGCCGGGGCGAGAACAGGTCGGCCCAGGCGAAGTCGTCGAAGCAGCACAGGGCGATGTCGTCCGGCACGGACCGGCCGTGCCGGCGCAGTGCGCTCAGGGCGCCGATGGTCATCGCGTTGTTGGCGGTGACGAGCGCCGTGGGTGGATCGGGCAGGCCGAGCAGGGCGGCCGTCGCCTGCTCGGCACCGGCGGACTCGGAATTGCCGGATACGAGGAGACGCTCGTCGTAGGCCAGACCGGCGGCGGCGAGGCCCTCCCGGTAGCCGGAGATGCGCTCACCGGTGGTGCTGAGCCCGGGCAGGCCGGCGATCAGACCGATCCGGCGGTGCCCCAGCCCGGCGAGGTGGGTGACGAGCAGGGCCATCGGCGCGGCACTCTCGGCACAGACCTGGTCGAACCACGGCGCATCCGGGACAGAGGCGGCCCCCGCACCGCCGTCCGGCGATACCGTCTCCGCCACGCGCGCGTCGATCCGTCGGTCCAGGAACACGGTCGGGACCGCGTGGCGACGCAGGTAGCCGACGAGGTCCCCGGGGTCGGCGGACGGGGCGACGATCATGCCGTCCACCCGGCGCTCATGGAGCAGCTGCACGACCTTGCGCTCATGACGGGGATCGTCGTGCGGATCGGCGATGAGCAGGCTGTAGCCCGCTTCCAGAGCAGCGGCCTCGACGCCCTGCAGGATCTCCGTGAAGTACGGGTTGCTGATGGCCGACACCGCAAGTCCGATGGAGCGGGTGCGCGAGGTCACCAGAGAGCGGGCCAGGGTGTTGGGGGTGTAGCCGAGGGCGTCGACGGCGTCGAGCACGGCCTGGCGGGTGTGGGGGAGCACCGGGCGCGTGCCGTTGAGGACGTGGGAAACGGTCGCCACGGAGACTCCGGCACGCCGGGCGACATCCGTCATGGTGGCCATAGCGTTCCCTTCCGGTCTTATGGCCGGGACGGTATCCCATGGCACAGCCCCGCGTAAACGCTTACGTAAGCGTTTACGCACCTGCACCGCCATCTAGTCCGCCACTCATCCCACCCAGCTCCGCCGACGCACCCCCGAGTCCGCCCGGACTGCACCCGAACGCGCCCTCGAATCGCCCTTCAGCTCGCCCCCGACTCCACCAACCCCGCCCCGAGACCGGCCCCTCTGCCCCGGTATCGTCGCTCTGCACACCCCTTGACCAGTGGAGTTCCAGATGCCCGCCCGCTCCTCCGCGAGCCGCCGTACCGTCCTTCGAGGGGCCGCCGCGGTCCCGGTCGCCGGGCTCGGCCTGGCCGCCTGCTCGGCCCCCGGTGGCAACGGTGCGGCCGCCACCCCGACCGCGCCGGTGGACCTCGGTGCCGAGAGCGAGGTCGCCAAAGGCGGGGCCAAGCTCTACCGGGATCACAACGTGGTGGTCAGCCGTGACCAGGACGGCGCGCTGAAGGCGTACAGCACGATCTGCACGCACGCGGGGTGCCCCATCAACAAGCTGCAGGGGACGACCCTGATCTGCCCCTGCCACGGCAGCGAGTTCGACGCCGTGACGGGCAAGGTGGTCCAGGCGCCGGCCACCGAGCCCCTGGCCGAGCTGTCGGTGAAGGCCACGAAGGGCAGGATCGTCGCCGGTCCCGCGGACTGACCGGACCGACCGGAGAGCCGCGGGGGCCGGAACCACGTCTCAGTGAAAAGGCCCCGGGGGACCGCTCACTCCCAGTCCCAGGCGATCCCCACGATGCCCGGCCGGATCCTCGGCTCGACCACATGGACGCAGTGGTGCGGATCCGCCACGGACAGTTCCTGTCGGCCGCTGCGCGGGGCCGCCGCCGAGTGCTGGGCGAAGCGGTGGCAGCGCACCGGCAGTGCGGCCGTGTCGAAGCGCACCTGCAGCGCGTACTGGCCGCCGGGTGATCCGAACCGGTGGAGGTACTCGCGGGACGTCCCGGCCGTGCCGTCCTCGATGCCGTACCGGAAGAGGAAGGTGTCGCCGGTGCGCAGCCGGGTGCCGAAGAGCAGCTCGGCCACCAGGACGCCGGTGTCCTGGTCCCAGCGGAGGCGGCCGGTGCGGCAGTTCTCCAGGGCGTGCACGGCGATGCGGCGTGGGTCGCAGCCGGGGTCGCCGTGGTGGACGGCGACGAACCGGTCGACGCCGTCGCGGTGGGCCCGCACGATGTGGTGGGCCTCGCGGCTCGCCAGCTCGCGCCGGGCGCCGATGCGGACGCATTCGTGGTGGCCCAGGGTGTGGAGTCCGCCGTCCAGGGACCAGCCGAGGTCGGCGGTGAGCCGGTCCAGGACGTCCGAGGCCTCGATCAGGGAGCGGTAGGAGCGGCCCGCCTGGTGGCCGGCCATCGCGGGCTCGTTCGACTCGGCGAGCAGCCGGATCAGTGACTCGTCCGGCAGCTGGAGGATCTCCTCCAGCGCCCGTACCGCGCGCAGCGACTCCGGGCGCTGCGGGCGGCGGGCACCCTGCTGCCAGTAACTCAGGCTGGTGACGCCCACCTTCACCCCGTGGCGCGACAGATGGTGCTGCACGCGCTGGAGCGGCAGTCCGCGTGCGGCGATCGCGGCGCGCAGCGCCACATGGAAGGGGCCGCCCCGCAGGGCCGTGTCCAGTTCCGCGGTGGGGATGTCCGCGTGCTCTGTGGCATGCCGCATGCCGACGGGCCTTTCTGTGAGGTGTTGCTACGGCTGGTCAGACCGCCTGTGCGGGTGTGCGGGGCCACCCCCGTGGGCGCTGCGGACGCCCGTGGCCGGGCACACCGCGCCCGTACGCATGTGTGTACGGCCCCGAGTTCCCCCGCATTGAAGCGTGTTGACCAGAACCCGACAACACCTCGGGCCCGGCCGTTCCGGACAACTGGCCGGACCTCGCCGCTCCGCGCACGCCGGAGGGGGTCCGCGAGGACTGCCGTGGGCCTCGTCCAGGGCCTCGCCGGGGGGACGGCGGCGGGCTGAACGCCTCCGGCACGGCCGGAACGCGACCGCCGGACCTGCCGAGGGCCGCAGCTTGGCCGAACGCGGCCGCTGGACGTGCCGAGGGCCCCGGCATGGCCGAACGTGACCGTCGGACGTGCCGAGGGCTTCGGCTTGGCCGAACGCGGCCGTCGGAGGCGTCGAGCCCCCCGGGAAGCCGTCCCGGAAGCCCCCGCGATGCCGCCCCGGGGTCCGCCGGTCCAGGAGCAGCGGCGAGGCCGGTGGCCGGGAGGCGTACCGGCGGCCGACCGTGGGCCGGCGTACGGGTGCGGGGGTTGTCCACAGGCCCGACGCGGTGTCGGTGCTCGCCAGTAGGGTGTGAGACATGGCCGACCCCTCCAGCTACCGCCCCAGGCCGGGAGAGATCCCGGACACTCCGGGGGTGTACAGGTTCCGTGACGAGCACCGCCGGGTGATCTACGTCGGAAAGGCGAAGAGCCTGCGCCAGCGCCTGGCGAACTACTTCCAGGACCTGGCGAACCTGCACCCGCGCACCCGGACGATGGTGACCACCGCCGCGTCCGTGGAGTGGACGGTGGTGTCCACGGAGGTCGAGGCGCTGCAGCTGGAGTACTCCTGGATCAAGGAGTACGACCCCCGGTTCAACGTCAAGTACCGCGACGACAAGAGCTACCCCTACCTCGCGGTCACGATGAACGAGCAGTTCCCGCGCGTTCAGGTGATGCGCGGTCACAAGAAGAAGGGCGTCCGGTACTTCGGGCCGTACGGGCACGCGTGGGCCATCCGGGACACCGTCGACCTGCTGCTGCGCGTGTTCCCGGTGCGCACCTGCTCGGCCGGTGTCTTCAAGAACGCCGCCCGCACCGGTCGCCCCTGCCTGCTCGGCTACATCGGCAAATGCTCCGCCCCCTGCGTCGGCCGGATCACTCCCGAGGACCATCAGGGGCTGGCCGAGGAGTTCTGCGACTTCATGGCCGGCCGGACCGGCACCTACCTCCGCCGTCTGGAGAAGCAGATGATGGATGCGGCGGAGGAGATGGAGTACGAGCGGGCGGCCCGCCTGCGCGACGACATCGATGCCCTGAAGAAGGCCATGGAGAAGAACGCGGTCGTCCTCGCCGACGCGACCGACGCCGACCTCATCGCCGTCGCCGAGGACGAGCTGGAGGCGGCCGTGCAGATCTTCCATGTGCGCGGTGGCCGGGTCCGCGGTCAGCGCGGCTGGGTGACGGACAAGGTGGAGGAAATCACCACCGGCGCCCTGGTCGAGCACGCCCTGCAGCAGCTCTACGGCGAGGAGAGCGGGGACGCGGTCCCCAAGGAGGTGCTGGTCCCGGCCCTGCCCGAGCCGGTCGAGCCGGTCCAGGACTGGCTGACCGGCCGCCGGGGGGCGAACGTGTCGCTGCGCATCCCGCAGCGCGGCGACAAGAAGGCGCTCATGGAGACCGTGCAGCGCAACGCCCAGCAGGCCCTCGCGCTGCACAAGACGAAGCGCGCCTCCGACCTGACGACGCGCTCGCGGGCGCTGGAGGAGATCGCCGACGCCCTCGACCTGGACAGCGCCCCGCTGCGGATCGAGTGCTACGACATCTCGCATCTCCAGGGCGACGACGTGGTGGCCTCCATGGTCGTCTTCGAGGACGGGCTGCAGCGCAAGAGCGAGTACCGCCGCTTCCAGATCAAGGGCTTCGCCGGCCAGGACGACGTGCGCTCCATGCACGAGGTGATCACCCGCCGCTTCAGGCGCTACCTCGCCGAGAAGGAGCGGACAGGGGAGTGGGCCGACGGCTCCGGCGCCGAGGACACCCTCACCGACGGCGGCTCGCTCACCGGGACAGACGTGATCACCGACTCCCTCAAGGACGACGACGGCCGCCCGAAGAAGTTCGCGTACCCGCCCCAGCTGGTCGTGGTCGACGGTGGCCAGCCGCAGGTCGCGGCGGCCCGGCGCGCCCTGGACGAGCTGGGCATCGACGACATCGCCGTCTGCGGCCTCGCCAAGCGCCTGGAGGAGGTCTGGGTGCCCGGCGACGACGACCCCGTGGTCCTGCCCCGCACCAGCGAGGGCCTCTACCTGCTCCAGCGGGTCCGCGACGAGGCCCACCGCTTCGCGATCACCTACCAGCGCGTCAAGCGCGCCAAGCGCTTCCGCGCGGGCCCGCTGGACGACGTCCCCGGCCTCGGCGAGACCCGCAAACAGGCGCTCATCAAGCACTTCGGCTCGGTGAAGAAGCTGCGGTCCGCCACAATCGAACAGATCCAGGAAGTGCCCGGGATAGGCCGGAAGACGGCCGAGACCATCGCCGTGGCCCTCGCTCAGGCGGCCCCGGCCGCACCCGCCGTGAACACGGCGACCGGAGAGATCATTGAGGACGAGGAACCCGATACGACGGGGGGTTCCTCGGGGGAGCCCGTGACCGCGGGCGCCCCGGACGAACGACGGGGGCAGGAGACATGAGCGAGCACGACACACAGCCGACAGCACAGAGAGATCAAGCGCACAGCGACACGGGCGACGATGTCGTCCGCGACGACGCCGACGCCGGCCAGGACACGGGCCAGGACAACGGAGCACAGGTGAGTACGGGCAGCGAGACAGCCGGGGCCCCGGAGGCGGCCATTCCCGAGCTGGTGATCATCTCCGGCATGTCCGGAGCCGGCCGGTCCACGGCCGCGAAGTGTCTGGAGGACCTCGGCTGGTTCGTCGTGGACAACCTCCCGCCCGCCCTCATTCCCACCATGGTGGAGCTGGGTGCCCGCTCGCAGGGCAACGTGGCGCGGATCGCGGTCGTCGTGGACGTGCGCGGCCGGCGCTTCTTCGACAACCTGCGCGAGTCCCTCGCCGACCTGGACACCCGAGGCGTCACCCGGCGGATCGTGTTCCTGGAGTCCTCCGACGAGGCCCTGGTCCGCCGCTTCGAGTCGGTGCGCCGCCCGCACCCGCTCCAGGGCGACGGCCGGATCGTGGACGGCATCGCCGCCGAGCGGGAGCTGCTGCGCGAGCTGCGCGGCGACGCCGACCTGGTGATCGACACCTCCAGCCTCAACGTGCACGAGCTGCGCGCCAAGATGGACGCCCAGTTCGCCGGCGAGGAGGAGCCCGAGCTGCGGGCTACCGTGATGTCCTTCGGCTTCAAGTACGGCCTGCCGGTCGACGCCGACCTGGTCGCGGACATGCGGTTCCTGCCCAACCCGCACTGGGTCCCGGAGCTGCGCCCGTACACCGGCCTCAACGAGGAGGTCGCCGCCTATGTCTTCAACCAGCCCGGCGCCAAGGAGTTCCTCGACCGGTACGCCGAGCTGCTGCGGCTCATCGCGGCCGGCTACCGGCGCGAGGGCAAGCGCTACGTGACCATCGCCATCGGCTGTACCGGCGGCAAGCACCGCTCGGTCGCGATGTCGGAGAAGCTCGCCGCGCGCCTCGCGGCCGAGGGCGTGGAGACGGTGGTCGTGCACCGGGACATGGGACGGGAATGACGGAACGTACACCGCGGCTGAGCAGGCTGCGCCGGATGGTGCCGGACGCGCGTGCCGGCCGTCCGGCCGAGGTGCGCGGGGGCCGGCCCCGGCGGCGCGGCGCCCAGCCCAAGGTGGTCGCGCTCGGCGGCGGCATGGGCCTGTCCGCGTCGCTCGCCGCGCTGCGCCGGATCACCGGCGACCTCACCGCCGTCGTCACCGTGGCCGACGATGGCGGATCCAGCGGCCGGCTCCGGGACGAGCTGGGCGTGCTGCCGCCCGGCGACCTGCGCAAGGCGCTGGCCGCGCTGTGCGGCGACGACGACTGGGGCCAGACCTGGGCCAGGGTCATCCAGCACCGCTTCCAGTCGCAGGGCGACCTGCACGATCACGCGGTCGGCAACCTGCTGATCGTCGCCCTGTGGGAGCAGCTCGGCGACCATGTGCAGGCATTGGACCTGGTCGGCAAGCTGCTCGGCGCGCATGGGCGCGTGCTGCCCATGTCCGCCGTGCCGCTGGAGCTGCAGGCCCTGGTCAAGGGGCATGATCCGGAGCGCCCGGAGGACGTGGACACGGTGCGCGGGCAGGCCACCGTCGCCCTGACGCCCGGCGAGGTGCAGTCGGTGCATCTCGTGCCCAACGACCCGCCCGCCGTCCCGGAGGCCGTGGCCGCGGTCCTGGACGCGGACTGGGTGGTGCTCGGTCCCGGCTCCTGGTTCTCCTCGGTGATCCCGCACCTGCTCGTCCCCGAGCTGCTGGACGCCCTCACCGAGACCAAGGCGCGCCGTGTGCTCTCCTTGAACCTGGCGCCGCAGCCGGGAGAAACCGAGGGCTTCTCCCCGCAGCGTCATTTGGAGGTTTTGGGGCGACACGCCCCTAAACTCGCCCTGGACGTGGTGCTGGCCGACGAGGCCGCCGTGCCCGACCGCGACTCGCTCACCGAGGCCGCCAAGCGGCTGGGAGCCGCGGTCGAGCTGGCGCCGGTGGCCCGGACCGACGGATCACCCCGGCACGATCCGGAGCTGTTGGCCGCCGCGTACGACCGTATTTTTCGGATGCATGGAAGGATCGGCCCATGGCGATGACGGCAGCGGTGAAGGACGAGATCTCCCGGCTCCCCGTCACCCGGACCTGCTGCAGGAAGGCGGAGGTTTCCGCCATTCTGCGGTTCGCCGGCGGCCTCCACCTGGTGAGCGGGCGCATTGTGATCGAGGCGGAACTGGACACCGCGATGGCGGCGCGCCGGCTCAAGCGGGACATCCTGGAGATCTTCGGTCACAGCTCCGAGCTGATCGTGATGGCGCCCGGCGGACTGCGCCGCGGCTCGCGGTATGTCGTACGGGTCGTGGCGGGCGGTGACCAGCTGGCCCGGCAGACCGGTCTGGTCGACGGCCGGGGCCGGCCGATCCGCGGGCTGCCCCCGCAGGTGGTCTCGGGGGCCACCTGTGACGCGGAGGCGGCCTGGCGCGGGGCGTTCCTGGCGCACGGCTCGCTGACCGAGCCCGGCCGTTCCTCCTCCCTGGAGGTGACCTGCCCGGGCCCGGAGGCGGCGCTCGCGCTGGTCGGGGCCGCCCGCAGGCTGTCGATCGCCGCGAAGGCCCGCGAGGTGCGCGGGGTGGACCGGGTCGTCGTACGCGACGGTGACGCGATCGGCGCCCTGCTCACCCGGCTCGGTGCGCACGAGTCCGTGCTGGCCTGGGAGGAGCGCCGGATGCGGCGCGAGGTGCGGGCCACGGCGAACCGGCTCGCCAACTTCGACGACGCCAACCTGCGCCGTTCGGCCCGTGCCGCCGTGGCCGCCGGTGCCCGGGTCCAGCGCGCTCTGGAGATCCTCGGGGACGAGGTGCCCGAGCACCTCGCCGCCGCCGGCCGGCTGCGCATGGAGCACAAGCAGGCGTCCCTGGAGGAGCTGGGCGCGCTCGCCGACCCGCCGCTCACGAAGGACGCGGTCGCCGGCCGTATCCGCCGGCTGCTGGCGATGGCGGACAAGCGCGCCGCCGACCTGGGCATCCCGGGCACGGAGGCGAACCTCACCGAGGAGCTGGCGGACAACCTGGCGGGCTGATCCGAAACGCCGTCAACTCGCCGGTGCCGACGTCCGATCGGGTGGTCGGCACCGGCGTTTTCGTGTCTGTGAGGCACTCTTGACTCGATCATGGAGTGACATGAGCCTGGCAACCTGTTCGCCGCTGTGGCGGACCACCGGTAGGGGGGTTCATGAGACACAGAGCGAGATCGATCCTCGCTGTCGGCGCGCTTCTCCTCGGCGGAGCGAGCCTTGCACCCACAGCCCAGGCACAGAGCGGAACCCCGGCCCCGTCCGGGCCGGACGAGGTCAAGGTCTTCCGCGCCGAGGTCACGAAGCAGCAGGTACCCCTGCTGCTCAAGGCCGGCCAGGACGGCCATGAACTCGGTGAGCGGGTGACCGGACGCGGCAAGGCCGAGGTCGAGGTCTACCTGACCGACAAGCAGGCCGCCCAGCTGCGCAAGCAGGGCGTCGACCTCACCGAGCACACCCTCTCGGCCAAGGCGGTGGCCCGGGTCGAGGACGCCGCCCAGGGCGTGTTCCGCCCGTACAGCGGAAGCGGCGGTCTCAAGGAGGAGATCCTCCGGACCGCCCAGGCCCACCCCGGCCTCACCAAGGTCGAGTCCATCGGCAGGACCATCAAGGGCCAGGACATCCTCGCGCTCAAACTGACCAAGAACGCGAAGAAGTCGAAGGACGGCTCCAGGCCCGCCGTGCTGTACCTGTCCAACCAGCACGCGCGCGAATGGATCACGCCGGAGATGACCCGGCGGCTGCTGCACTACTACCTGGACCACTATCGGACCGACAAGCGCGTCAAGAAGATCGTCGACTCGACCGAGCTGTGGTTCGTGCTGTCGGCCAACCCGGACGGCTACGACTACACCTTCCAGGGCTCCGCCAACCGCCTGTGGCGCAAGAACCTGCGGGACGTCAACGGCGACGGCGTGATCAGCACGGGCGACGGTGTCGACCTCAACCGCAACTTCGCCTACAAGTGGGGCTACGACGACGAGGGTTCGTCCCCCAACCCCACCAGCCAGACCTACCGCGGCGCGAGCCCCGCCTCCGAGCCCGAGACGAGGGCCCTGGACGGCTTCGAGAAGCGCATCGGCTTCACCTACGGCATCAACTACCACTCCGCCGCCGAACTCCTCCTCTACGGCGTCGGCTGGCAGGTGGCCACGCCCACCCCCGACGACGTCGTCTACAAGGCGCTGGCCGGCACCCCCGACAACTCCGCCGTCCCGGGCTACCACCCGCAGGTGTCCTCGGAGCTGTACACCACCAACGGCGAGGCGGACGGCCACGCGTCGAACGTCAACGGGATGGCGATGTTCACCCCGGAGATGTCGACCTGTCAGACCGCGTCGGACCTCGACCCGGACGACGCCTGGAAGAGCCAGGACTGCCAGTCGGGCTTCAACTTCCCCGACGACGAGAAGCTGATCCAGCAGGAGTTCGCCAAGAACGTCCCGTTCGCGCTCTCCGTCGCCGAGACCGCCGCGCACCCCGACAAGCCGGCCTCCTCGGTCGGCCTGGACGCCGCCGACTTCACCCCGGCCGCGTTCGGCACCTCGTACTCCCGGGGCGCGGACCAGGAGGTCTCGGTCGTCGTGCGCAAGGCGATCCGGGACAAGGAACTCAAGTACCGCGTCAACGGCGGCCGTACGCTCGGCCAGGCGCTGAAGCCCTGGAAGGGCGGACAGACCTACGGCGGCGAGGACAACCTCTACTTCGACCAGTACCGGGCCAAGGTGCGGGACGGCGACCCGGGCGACAAGGTCGAGGTGTGGTTCACCGGTGAGACCAGGAACGGGAAGAAGGTCTCCAGCGACCGCTTCACCTACACCGTCGCCCGGCGGGCGAAGGCGGACACCCTCGTGGTCGCCGAGGAGGGCACGGCCGCCGCACAGGCGCGGACGTACGTGGACGCGCTCAAGGCCGCCGGGCACCGGGCCCTCGTCTGGGACGTGGCCACGCAGGGCGCGCCGGACGCGCTCGGTGTCCTCAAGCACTTCCGGACGGTCGTGCACTACTCCGGCGCGAACGGCCCCGGCAACGCCACCCAGCTCCAGCTGCGCGCCTACCTCAACGAGGGCGGACGGCTGATCGAGGCCGGCGAACTGGCCGGCGGCAGCGTCGACCTCGGCGACGGCACCCCGTCGGACGACTTCAGCCAGTACTACCTGGGCGCCTACAGCCGGACGTCGACCAAGGGGGCCACCGGCTTCACCGGCTCCGGCGCGCTCGACGGCTTCACCGCCGCGCTCGGTGACGCGCCCGGCAACCCGCTCGACAAGGCCGGTACCTACGGCGTCACCTCCGACGAGCTGCCGGTCGGCACGTACCCGCAGTTCAAGAGCGCGGGCGCGGGCACCTTCGCCGGGACCGTCAACCCGTACGGGCCGTACACGGGATCCGCCATGGCCGCCGCCGTGCACACCGACGACGCCTACAAGCGCCTCACCCGCACCATCGACCTCACCGGTGTCGGTGCGGCCGACAAGCCGACCCTGAGCACCCGGCTGCTGTGGGACACCGAGCCCGGCTACGACCACGCGGTGGTCGAGGCGCACACCGTGGGCGCCGACGACTGGACGACCCTGCCGGAGGCCGGAGGGGCCACGAAGACGGCCGTGCCGGCCGAGTGCGGGGGCGGGTTCCTGATCGGCGAGCACCCGTGGCTGAAGCACTACCTGACGATGACCGGCAACACCTGCACCGCGACCGGTACCACCGGTTCCTGGAACAGCCTCACCGGCAGCTCCTCCGGCTGGCAGCAGGTGAGCTTCGACCTGAGCGCGTACGCCGGGAAGGCCGTCGAGGTCTCGATCAGCTACGTCACCGACCCCGGCAGCGGCGGGCACGGCGTCCTCGCCGACGACGCCTCGCTGCTGACCGGCGGGGCGGTGAAGGAGACCGAGGGCTTCGAGTCGTCCCTGGGTGCCTGGAAGGCGGCCGGGCCGCCGGCGGGCAGCCCGGCGGTCCTGAAGGACTGGACGCGCACCGGGACCCTGTTCCAGACCCATGGAGCGGTCGCCACGGACGACACCGTGCTGCTCGGTTTCGGCCTGGAGCAGGTGCCGTCGGCGGCCGATCGGACGGCCCTGCTGAGGAAGGCGTTCGCCTCGCTCGACAGGTGAGCGGAACCCCCTCTCAACGGTGCGCCGACGGGGTGCACATCAAGTGAGCCGACCCGCTCACGAACGAGTGAAAACAGCGTCAAGAATGCCCGGCATTCCGTGACAAATACGGATGAATCAACTGCCGATCCGAGGCGGTCCGTACCCCTACTGGCGGGTACGGACTGCCTGCCCGTGTATGGGTCATCTCGATGTCACTCCGGGGGCCTCAGAGAGGTAGGGTCGGTGGTGGTCGGGGACATCCCAAACACAGCTCGCCGGCACCGCATGGCCGGCGTACCAACGAGGAGATCGGTTCGTGACGATCCGCGTAGGCATCAACGGCTTCGGCCGCATCGGCCGTAACTACTTCCGCGCGCTGCTGGAGCAGGGTGCTGACATCGAGGTTGTGGCTGTCAACGACCTGGGTGACACGGCGACCACTGCGCACCTGCTCAAGTACGACACGATCCTGGGCCGCCTCAAGCAGGAGGTCTCCCACACCGCCGACACCATCACCGTCGACGGCCACACCATCAAGGTGCTCTCCGAGCGCAACCCGGCCGACATCCCGTGGGGCGAGCTGGGTGTCGACATCGTCATCGAGTCCACCGGCATCTTCACCAAGAAGGAAGACGCCGCCAAGCACATCGCCGGCGGCGCCAAGAAGGTCCTCATCTCGGCTCCGGCCAAGGACGAGGACATCACCATCGTGATGGGTGTCAACCAGGACAAGTACGACCCGGCGAACCACCACGTCATCTCCAACGCCTCCTGCACCACCAACTGTGTGGCGCCGATGGCGAAGGTCCTCGACGAGAACTTCGGCATCGTCAAGGGTCTGATGACGACGGTGCACGCGTACACGAACGACCAGCGCATCCTGGACTTCCCGCACAAGGACCTGCGCCGCGCCCGTGCCGCCGCCGAGAACATCATCCCGACCACCACCGGTGCCGCCAAGGCCACCGCCCTGGTCCTCCCGCAGCTCAAGGGCAAGCTCGACGGCATCGCCATGCGCGTCCCGGTCCCGACCGGCTCGGTCACCGACCTCGTCGTCGAGCTCTCCCGCGAGGTCACCAAGGAAGAGGTCAACGCCGCCTTCCAGAAGGCCGCCGAGGGCGAGCTGAAGGGCCTCCTCGACTACACCGAGGACGAGATCGTCTCTTCCGACATCGTCAACGCCCCGGCGTCCTGCACCTTCGACTCCTCCCTGACCATGGTCCAGGAGGGCAAGAGCGTGAAGGTCATCGGGTGGTACGACAACGAGTGGGGCTACTCCAACCGCCTCGTGGACCTCACGGTCTTCGTCGGCAACCAGCTCTGATCGCAAACAGCAGGACCACGAAGTGAGAGCAGGGCTCGGGCAGCGCATGGCCGCGCTGTCCGGGCCCTGCTCTCACGTACTGACCACGCCCTTTTACGATCAGGTGCACCACGAGCCCTCCTCAGGAGTCCACTCAATGAAGACGATCGACGAACTTCTCGCCGACGGCGTGAGCGGCAAGCGGGTCTTCGTCCGCGCCGACCTCAACGTGCCGCTGGCCGACGGGACGATCACCGACGACGGCCGCATCCGCGCCGTTCTGCCCACCGTCAAGGCCCTCGCCGAGGCCGGCGCCAAGGTGGTCGTCGCCTCCCACCTGGGCCGCCCCAAGGGCGCCCCGGACCCCGCCTTCTCGCTGCTGCCCGCCGCCGAGCGCCTCGGTGAACTGCTCGGCGCCCCGGTCGCCTTCGCCCAGGACACCGTCGGCCCCGCCGCCCACGACGCCGTGGACGGCCTCCAGCCGGGCCAGGTCGCGGTCATCGAGAACCTGCGCTTCAACGCCGGCGAGACGTCCAAGGACGACGCCGAGCGCGGCGCATTCGCGGACCAGCTGGCGGCCCTCGCCGACGTGTACGTGGGTGACGGCTTCGGCGCCGTCCACCGCAAGCACGCCTCCGTCTACGACCTGGCGAAGAAGCTGCCGCACTACGCCGGCTACCTGATCGCCACGGAGGTCGGCGTCCTCAGGAAGCTCACCGAGGACGTCAAGCGCCCCTACGTCGTCGCGCTCGGCGGCGCCAAGGTCTCCGACAAGCTCGCCGTCATCGACGAACTGCTCGGCAAGGCCAACCGCCTGCTCATCGGCGGCGGCATGGCCTACACCTTCCTCAAGGCCAAGGGCTACGAGGTCGGCATCTCCCTCCTCCAGGAGGACCAGATCCCGGCCGTCACCGAGTACATGGAGCGAGCCGAGAAGCTGGGCGTGGAACTGGTGCTCCCGGTCGACGTCCTGGTGTCCCGGGAGTTCCCGGACATCAAGGGCCAGACGCCGGCCGACCACACGGTGGTCGCCGCGGACGCCATCCCCGCCGACCAGGAGGGCCTGGACATCGGTCCGGAGACCCGCGAGCTGTACGCCTCGAAGCTCGCCGACGCCGCGACCGTCTTCTGGAACGGTCCCATGGGCGTCTTCGAGCACCCCGACTTCGCCGGAGGCACCCGGGCCGTCGCCGAGGCACTCGTCGACTCGGACGGCTTCACCGTCGTCGGCGGCGGTGACTCCGCCGCGGCCGTGCGTACGCTCGGCTTCGACGAAAACGCGTTCGGACACATCTCGACCGGTGGCGGCGCCTCCCTCGAATACCTCGAGGGCAAGACGCTCCCCGGCCTCGCCGCACTGGAGGACTGACCTCAATGGCCGCATCCAACATTTCCGGGCGCACGCCGCTGATGGCGGGCAACTGGAAGATGAACCTCAACCACCTTGAGGCCATCGCACACGTCCAGAAGCTCGCCTTCGCCCTGGCGGACAAGGACTACGAGGCCGTGGAGGTCGCCGTCCTGCCGCCCTTCACCGACCTGCGCTCGGTGCAGACCCTGGTCGACGGCGACAAGCTCAAGATCAAGTACGGCGCCCAGGACATCTCGCAGCACGACTCCGGCGCCTACACCGGCGAGATCTCCGGTCCGATGCTGGCCAAGCTGAAGTGCACCTACGTGGTGATCGGCCACTCCGAGCGCCGCCAGTACCACAACGAGACCGACGAGCTGATCAACGCCAAGGTCAAGGCCGCCTACAAGCACGGTCTCACCCCGATCCTGTGCATCGGCGAGGAACTGGACGTCCGCGAGGCGGGCAACCACGTCACCCACACCCTCGCCCAGCTCGAGGGCGGTCTCAAGGACCTCCCGGCCGAGCAGGCCGAGACCGTCGTGATCGCCTACGAACCCGTGTGGGCCATCGGCACCGGCAAGGTCTGCGGTTCGGAGGACGCCCAGGAGGTCTGCGCAGCCATCCGCGCCAAGATCGCCGAGCTGTACTCGCAGGAGCTGGCCGACAAGGTCCGCATCCAGTACGGCGGCTCCGTGAAGTCGGGCAACGTCGCCGAGATCATGGCGCAGGCCGACATCGACGGCGCCCTGGTCGGCGGTGCCTCGCTGGACGCCGACGAGTTCGTCAAGATCGTGCGCTTCCGCGATCAGTGACACGAGCTGTGAGTAGGCGGTAGCGGCGATACGTCGTACCCTTGCGGGGGCACAGCCGAGGCGCTGTGCCCCCGTCGTCCATCCGAATCCGAGGAAGTTGGTCCAGCCGTGGTTTTGGGGTTCTCGATCGCCCTGATCGTCTTCAGCCTGCTGCTGATGCTGCTGGTGCTGATGCACAAGGGAAAGGGCGGCGGCCTCTCCGACATGTTCGGTGGCGGCATGCAGTCCTCCGTCGGCGGCTCCTCGGTCGCCGAGCGCAACCTCGACCGCATCACCATCGTGATCGGTGTGCTGTGGTTCGCGTGCATCATCGTCCTCGGCATCCTGATGAAGACCAGCAGCTGACGGAACAGCTGACGCGCGAACAGCGCAAACAGGGCGTACAGCCCGCACAATCCGCATATTCCACACGTAAAGCCCCATGTTGGGTACGTGCTCCCGAGCGCGGCCTATCATGGGGCTTGCGTCTGGATGTGGGGCCCGGTAACTCCAATCACTGGACGCGCGTTGGGCCTTACGTAGACTGAGGCGCTCGCAGCGAAGCGAAACGCCGACTCGCTTTGCGGCACCATCACGCAGGGAGTTACGACCGTGGCAAGTGGCAACGCGATCCGAGGAAGCCGGGTCGGGGCGGGGCCGATGGGCGAGGCCGAGCGCGGCGAGTCCGCGCCGCGTCTGCGCATCTCCTTCTGGTGCTCCAACGGGCACGAGACGCAGCCCAGCTTCGCCAGCGACGCGCAGGTACCCGACACCTGGGACTGCCCGCGCTGCGGCTTCCCGGCCGGCCAGGACCGGGACAACCCGCCGGACCCGCCGCGCACCGAGCCGTACAAGACGCACCTGGCGTACGTACGGGAGCGGCGCAGCGACGCGGACGGCGAGGCGATCCTCGCCGAGGCGCTCGCCAAACTGCGCGGCGAGATCTAGCAGTTTCACCGGCCGGGTGCCCGCGGGCGCCCGGCCGGAGCCATATCCGCCACTCGGCGCCGACCGATTGTCAGTGGTGCCCTCTACGGTTTTCGTGAAGGCGTGAACCGCGAGGGGGAGTTGTGACGGTGGCCGAGACGGCGGACAGGCGTGCGCCCGCGTGGCGCGGGGGCTTCGGGCGGCTGTGGAGCGCGGCCGTGCTCTCCAGCTTCGGTGACGCACTGCGCAGGGCCGCGCTGCCGCTGCTCGCCGCCTCGCTGACCGACCGGCCCCTGCTCATCGCCGCCGTGACCGCCTGCGGTTATCTGCCCTGGCTCGTCTTCGGGCTGCTCGGCGGAGCGGTGGCCGACCGCGTCGACCAGCGGCGCGCGATGTGGACGGTGGATGCGGTACGAGCGCTGCTCGTCGCCGCCTTCGCGGTCACCGTGGCCCTCGGCCACGCCTCGATCGCCCTGCTGATCGCGCTGGCCTTCGTACTGACCACGCTGGAGACCCTCTTCGACAACGCCGCCACGGCCCTGCTGCCCGCCCTGGTCGGCCCCGGGGCCCTCGGCAGCGCCAACGCCCGCCTCATGACGGGGCAGCGGGTGGCGGGCGGTCTGCTCGGGGCACCCGTGGTGCCGCTGCTGCTCGCCGCCGGGACCGCCGCGCCGTTCGCGGCCGACGCGGCCACCTTCCTGCTGGCCTCCGCCCTGGTCGCCTCCCTGCGCACCGGCGCACCCGAGCGAGAGCCGAGACCCGCGGGCAGCACCCTGCGCCGGGAGATCGCCGACGGACTGCGCACCCTGTGGCGCGACGGCGCCCTGCGCGGCCTGTGCGCCGCCACCGCCCTGTGCAACATCGGCGTCGGTGCCCTGGTCGCCACCCTGGTGCTACTGATCACCGGCCCGTTGCACGGGGGCACCGCGGGCTACGCGGCGGCGACCACCGCCTACACGCTCGGCAGCCTGGCCGGAGCCGCCGTGAACGGCAGGCTCGTCGCCCGCCTGGGCGGGGTACGGGCCGTCCTGCTCGCCGGGACGGTGCAGATCGGCGCCCTCGTCGTCATGGGGACCGTGCGCAGCCTGGCCGTCCTGGTGGCCGCCATGGCCGTGTTCGGCGTCATGGGCATGGTGTGGAACGTGACCACCACGACCCTGATGCAGCAGCGCACCCCCGCCGGGACGGTGGGCCGGGTGGCCGCCGCGTTCCGCACCCTCGGGGTCGCCGGAGCACCTGTGGGCGCGCTGCTCGGCGGCGCCGTGGCCACGGTGTGGGGCGCCGGCACCCCGCCCCTGCTGGCCGCCGTCTTCTTCGTCCTGTCCGTCACCGCGTTGATACCGGCGCGCCGGCCGGACGTACCTGTTGTTGCCCGCGAGGACAGCGTCTCGACCGCTCGTCCCGTGCGCTGATCAATTAGGTTGGGAACGGCAGCGGGACAGGTACCGAAAGAAGGCTGAAGTCGGAAATGAACGCAGACGGCCGTACCAGGCTCAACCAGACGCCCGAGTGGACCGCTCTCGCCAAGCACCGGGAAGAGCTCGCGGACACCCATGTGAGGGATCTGTTCGCCGCCGACCCCGCGCGCGGCACCGGGTACACGCTCCAGGTCGGCGACCTGTACATCGACTACTCGAAGCACCTGGTCACCGACGAGACGCTGCGCCTGCTGCGCGAGCTGGCCACCGCGACGGACGTCTTCGGCCTCCGCGACGCCATGTTCCGCGGCGAGAAGATCAACGTCACCGAGAACCGGGCCGTGCTGCACACCGCGCTGCGCGCCGCGCGGGACGCGGTGGTCGAGGTCGACGGTGAGAACGTGATCCCGGCCGTGCACGCTGTGCTCGACAGGATGACCGACTTCGCGAACCGCGTCCGCTCCGGCGCCTGGACCGGCCACACCGGCAAGCGCATCAAGAACGTGATCAACGTCGGCATCGGCGGCTCGGACCTCGGCCCCGCGATGGCCTACGAGGTGCTGCGCAGCTTCACCGACCGCGACCTCACGGTCCGCTTCGTCTCCAACGTGGACGGTGCCGACCTGCACGAGGCCACCCGGGACCTGGACCCGGCGGAGACCCTGTTCATCGTCGCCTCCAAGACCTTCACCACGATCGAGACCATCACCAACGCGACGTCCGCCCGCACCTGGCTGCTGGCCGCGCTCGGCGACGAGGCCGCGGTGGCCAAGCACTTCGTGGCGCTGTCCACGAACGCGGAGAAGGTCACCGAGTTCGGTATCGACCCGGCCAACATGTTCGAGTTCTGGGACTGGGTCGGCGGCCGGTACTCGTACGACTCCGCGATCGGCCTGTCCCTGATGATCGCCATCGGCCCGGACCGCTTCCGCGAGATGCTCGACGGCTTCCGGCTGGTCGACGACCACTTCCGCACCGCTCCCGCCGAGGCCAACGCGCCCTTGCTGCTCGGCCTGTTGGGCATCTGGTACGACAACTTCCACGACGCCCAGTCGCACGCGGTCCTGCCGTACAGCCACTACCTCTCCAAGTTCACGGCGTACCTCCAGCAGCTGGACATGGAGTCCAACGGCAAGTACGTCGCCCGTGACGGCAAGCAGGTCGACTGGCAGACCGGACCGGTGGTGTGGGGTACGCCCGGCACCAACGGGCAGCACGCCTACTACCAGTTGATCCACCAGGGCACCAAGCTGATCCCGGCGGACTTCATCGGCTTCGCCGAGCCGGTCGCCGAGCTGAGCGGTGAACTCAAGGACCAGCACGACCTGTTGATGGCCAACTTCTTCGCCCAGACCCAGGCGCTCGCCTTCGGCAAGACGGCGGAGGAGGTCCGCGCGGAGGGCGTCGCCGAGGAACTGGTCCCGCACAAGACCTTCCAGGGCAACCGGCCGACCACGACGATCCTCGCCCGCGAGCTGACCCCGTCCGTGCTCGGCCAGCTGGTCGCCCTCTACGAGCACAAGGTGTTCGTGCAGGGCGCGGTGTGGAACATCGACTCCTTCGACCAGTGGGGCGTGGAGCTGGGCAAGGTCCTCGCCAAGCGCGTCGAGCCCGCCCTCACCGAAGGCGCCGACGTCCCCGGCCTGGACGCGTCGACGAAGGCGCTGGTCGCCAGGTACCGGGAACTGCGCGGCCGGAGCTGAGACAGGCTCAGGCCACCGCGCTCAGCGTGTCCGCGAGGCGTCGGCGGGCCGCGCGGGCCGCGGGCAGCACGGACAGCGCCGCCGCGCCGAGCACGGCGGCCGAGCCCAGCAGGAGCAGCAGCCCGGGCGAGGGGGACTGGGCGATCCCGGCGCCGATGCCGCTGGAGCCGCCCTGGGCGTCGATCAGCCGGCGGGCCAGCGGCAGCCCCAGCGCCGTACCGGCGACGACCGCCGCCAGCGCCGTACAGCTCGTCGCGGTGACGGTGATCGCGGTGATCTGCCGCGGGGACATGCCGATCGCCCGGAGTGCCAGCACGTCCCGCTCGCCCTCGCGGACACTGCCGCCGATCGCGGTGAGCAGCTCGACCAGGCCGATCAGGGCCAGGACGGCGATCAGCCCGGCGACGACACCACGCAGCGGGGACAGCCCGTCGGCGGGGTTCGTCACGGGGTGCGCCTCCAGGTGACCACGGCCGGCGGAGGCGAGCGCGGTGGCCACGCGGTGCGGGTCGGCGCCCGGGCGCAGGCGCAGCTCGTAGAAGGCGGGGGACAGCTCCGGGTCGTTCTCGCGGAGGGTGTCCAGGGAGGTGGTCACGACCCGGCCGGCGTTGCGCGGTTCGATGGCGCGGCCCACGATGTGCAGGATCTGCGGCCGGTCGCCGACCGTCATCCGGACCCAGTCGCCGACCCGCGCGTGCAGCACGTCGAGCAGGCCCTGGCCGGCCACCGCCTCGTCCGGGCCGCGCGCGGGACGGCCCTCGGCGAGGGCGTAGGGGTAGGGCTCGGCGCGGGTGCCGACACCGCGCAGGGCGATGGTCCCGGTCTGGCCGGGGACCAGCGCGGCCACCTCGACGCCCGGATAGGCGGCGGCGACCCGGGGGTCGCGGGTCAGCACGGACCGTACGCCGGCGGCGTCCAGGGCGCCGTCCGAGCGGACCGTGAGCGCAGTCGGCAGGCCCACCCGCTCGGGGCTGCTGTGGAAGCGGTCGATCGTGGTCCACGCGCTGACCGCCACCACGATCAGCAGCAGGGGCAGGGTGAGCCGGGCCACGGTGGCCAGGGACCGGCCGCGCCCCGCGAACGCCTTGTGGCAGCCGAGGACCAGGGCGGCCGGCAGTCGCAGCCCGAGCGCCCGCCGGGCCGGCCCGGTCAGCCGCCCGCCCTTCGCCGCGGCCGGGCGCGGCACCGGAACCGGCGGCACCCGACCCGCCCGCCAGGCGGCGAGCCCTGTGGTCAGGGCGATGAACAGCACGGCGCCGGCGGGCACCGCGCCCAGCGCCAGGGTGTGCCCGGGCAGCCCCTGCCACACGCCCACCGCGTCCCCGAGCCGCCCGGGGATCAGGCTGCCCAGGCCCTCGGTGAGGCCCGCCGCGGCGACGGCGCCGAGCAGGGCGTACGCCAGGTGCTGGAGCAGGAAGATCCGTACGACCTGGCCGGGTGTGAAGCCGATCGCCTTCAGCACCGAGAGGTCCCGCAGATGCCCGCGGATCCGGGTGGCGATGGCGCCGTGCACCGCGAAGCCCGCGGCGATCAGGGCGCCCAGACCGAACAGGCCGAGCACCTGGCCCAGCAGCCGGCCCGCGCCCTGTGCCTCGGCGCGCGCCTGCTGCCAGGTGGAGACCTCGCCGACCGCGCCCGCGCCCAGCACGGTGACGGCGCGCTGCACGGCGTAGTCCGTGTCGGCCGCGTTGCCGAGCCGCAGCCCGATGACCTGGCCGGCCGGGGCGCGCACCGCGGACGGCAGCGCCCACACCAGGCCCGGCTGCTCGCCCGGCCGGTACGGGGGTTCTGCGCTGTCCGCGATGCCCTCGACGGTGAGGGTGCGGGCGGTGCCGGGCAGCGTCAGGGTGTCGCCGGGCTCCGCCAGCAGGGCCCGGGCCAGGCCGCTCTCCAGCACGACGCCGTCCGGCGCGGCCGGGTCCAGCCAGTGCCCGGAGGTGAGCAGGGGCCGGCCGACGGAGGGCTGATCAGGGGTGCCGCGCAGCTCCACGGAGGCGCGGGTGCCGCGGGCGGCGACGGTGGCGGACTCGGTGCGGTAGGGGCCGGCGACGGAGGTGACACCGTCCAGCCGGGCCAGCTTCCCGGCGTCGGCGGACAGCGCGGTGTGCAGCCAGACGTGGGCGCCGCGCGCCTCGGCGAAGGTCCGCTGCCACGGGTTCGTGGCGTACCCGAACAGGGCGGTGGCGAGCAGCAGCGAGACGACGATGCCGGCGGTCGCCAGCACCAGGAACAGCGCCTCGCCGCGATGCGTGCGCAGGTCGGAGTGCGCCCAGCGCAGGGTGGCCCGCATGTCCCTGAGATCCAGCACGGTCAGTCCCTCAGCTCCAGCACCCCGGAGATCCCGCCGCGCCGGGGCCGCGGGGCGCCGTCCAGGGTCGCGTCGTCGGCTATGCGGCCGTCGAAGAAGCTGATCACCCGGTCGGCGGCGCTGGCCAGCCGGGCGTCGTGGGTGACGAGGACGATGGTCTGGCCGCGCCCGTGGAACCGGGACAGCAGCCGCATCACCTCGCGGGTGCCCTTGCTGTCGAGGCTGCCGGCCGGCTCGTCCGCGAGGAGCAGCGGCGGGTGGTTGACCAGGGCCCGGGCGAGGGCGACCCGCTGCTGCTCGCCGCCGGACAGCTCGCCCGGCATGCTGCGCTCCTTGCCCTCCAGGCCCAGCTCGGCAAGGAGCGCCTCCCGCTCGGCGCGCGCCTTCTTCGGCGGGACACCGGCCAGCAGCGCGGGCAGCTCGACGTTGTCGGCGACCGACAGGTTCGACACCAGGTTGAAGAACTGGAAGACGATCCCGAGGGCCTTGCGCCGCTCCACCGCCCAGCGGGCCTCGCTGAAGGAGTCCGTGCACCGGCCGTCGAGCCAGACGCTGCCCTCGTCCGGCCGCTGCAGCCCGCCGAGCAGGTGCAGCAAAGTGGACTTGCCGGCTCCGGACGGTCCCGTGATCGCCACGAACTCGCCCCGGGCCACGCTCAGATCCACCCCGCGGACGGCGTGCGCGGGCGCGCCCTCGCCGTGGTGGGTCTTCACCAGACCCTCGGCCCGCAGCACCGGAGCGGCGTGCTCGCTCATTCCAGTTCCTCCTGGCACCGCTCCAGCCAGTCGAGGTCGGCCTGCAGGTGCAGCATCGCGCCCTCGATCAGCAGCTGGGCGATTCGGTTGTCCCGGTTCTCGGCCGCGGCCAGTTTCGACAGGCTGCGCATGATGTTGAGGTACTGGCGCCGCTGCCGGTTGATGAGGGCGATCTGGTCGGCGAGACCGGTCTGCGGGGCGAGGGCGAGCTTCACGAAGAACTCGTCCCGTACCCGCGGCTCGTCCTCGGTCTCCTCGAACCAGACGCGCAGCGCCTCACGCCCGGCCTCGGTGAGGTGGTAGACCTTCTTGTTGGGCCGGCTGGACTGCTCGACGTCCTCGCCCTCGATCAGCCCGGACTTCTCCAGACGGCCGAGGGTGACGTAGATCTGGCCGACGTTCGGCTGAGGGTACGCGGCGCCCAGCAGTTGCTCAAGGTCCTGCTTCAGCTCGTAGCCGTGGGCCGGGCCGCGGGCCAGGAGTGCCAGGAGGGCAAGGCGCACTCGTGCTCTCCTCCTGTCTGCTCCATGTGCTCCAGGCCCTAGTATCGCGCATACCTAACAGGTATACATGGCCTCTGTCCCCGGGCGAGGGTGCCCGGGGTGCCGGTGCACAAGGAGGAACCTATGCGGTGGATGCGCGCCGCCGGTAGGGGCCTCCTCGTTCTGGCCGTGATCATGACCGGGTACGTCGCCTCCGGCGCCCGCGCCGACGAGGGCGCCCGCGGTGCTCGCGGCCCGCTCACCCTGGCCACCGCCGGCGACCTCACCGGCTATCTGGGCCCGCTGCTCCAGGGCTGGAACCGCACCCATCCCGGCGAGCGGGTCACCCTGGTCGAGCTGCCGGACTCCGCCGACGAGACGCACGCGCAGATGACGACCGACCTGCGCGGCGGCGACCGGGGCCGGTTCGACGTCCTGAACATCGACGTCGACTGGACCTCCGAGTTCGCGGCGGCCGGCTGGATCCGCCCGCTGCCCCGCGACCGCTTCCCGCTGGCGAGCTTCCTGCCGCCGGTGGTGGACACGGCGACGTACGACGGACGGCTG
Organism: Streptomyces sp. NPDC046727; assembly: GCF_040645635.1. Classification (NCBI taxonomy): domain Bacteria; kingdom Bacillati; phylum Actinomycetota; class Actinomycetes; order Kitasatosporales; family Streptomycetaceae; genus Streptomyces; species Streptomyces sp. NPDC046727. Next base: position 96,595 of record NZ_JBEYYR010000010.1, on the reverse strand, counting down.
TACGCGGTCCCGTACGTCACGAACGCCGGACTTCTCCTGTACCGCAAGGACGTCCTCGCCAAGGAGGGCGTGCCCCCGCCGCGCACCTGGGCCGAGCTGGAGCGGGACGCGAAGACCGTCGCGCCGAAGTACGGACTCGACGGTTACGCGGGCCAGTTCCTGCCGTACGAGGGCCTCACCGTGAACGCGGCCGAGGCGGTGTACTCGGCGGGCGGCACGATCCTCGGCGGCGAGGGCACCCGCGTCACCGTCGACTCGGCCGCCGCCCGCGAGGGCATCGGCTTCCTCGCCCGCGGCATCCGCGAGGGCTGGATCCCGCGGCGGGCGCTGACGTACAAGGAGGAGGAGTCCAAGCAGGCCTTCCAGGACGGCAGGCTGCTCTTCCTGCGCAACTGGCCCTACGCCTACGCCGTGGCCTCGGAGAAGGGCTCGAAGGTCGCCGGGAGGATCGGCGCCGTACCGCTGCCCGGGCCCGACGGGCCGGGGACGAGCGTCCTCGGCGGTTCCAATCTCGCGGTCAACAGCCATACCCGGCACCCGGACTCCGCCGCGCGCCTGATCGCGTACCTCACCAGCGCGCCCGTCCAGCGCCAGGTGCTCACGCGGGGCGCGCTGCCGCCCGTGCGCGCCGCGCTGTACGAAGACCCCGCGCTCATCAGGCGGTTCCCCTACCTGCCGACCCTGCGCACCGCCGTCCTCACCGCCCGTCCGCGGCCCAAGAGCCCGCACTACGACCAGGTCAGCCTGGCCGTGCAGGCGGTCGTGCAGGACGCGCTCACCGGGCGGCAGACGCCCGGGCAGGCCGTGCGCCGGCTGGCACGCGAACTCGACGCCATCGCCAACCGCTAGTTACTTGTTAGGTAACGCGGGCATCTCAACTGGCATCCACGTGCCCAGGTAAGTCCGTATTTGTCACCCCAACTCCTCGGTAACCATTGTTCTTTTCGTTGACACCGTCCTGACACGCCTACCTAACATGCATGCATGTTGAGTAAGTACCACTGGTGGCGGGACGCGGTGATCTACCAGGTCTACGTCCGCAGCTTCCTGGACAGCACCGGCGACGGCGTCGGCGATCTGGCCGGCGTCCGGGCCGGACTTCCGTACCTGAAGAAGCTCGGCGTCGACGGCATCTGGCTGAGCCCCTTCTACCCCTCGCCGCAGCACGACCACGGCTACGACGTGGCCGACTACCGCGATGTCGACCCGCTCTTCGGCGACCTCGCCGAGTTCGACCTGCTGATGGCGGCGGCCCGGCGGCTCGGCATCAAGGTGCTGCTCGACATCGTCCCCAACCACTGCTCCAGCGAGCACCCGTGGTTCCGCGAGGCGCTGGCCGCCGCGCCCGGCAGCCCGGCCCGCGCCCGCTTCCACTTCGCCGCCGGCCGCGGCCCGGACGGCAGCGAGCCGCCCAACAACTGGCACGCCATGTTCGGCGGCCCGGCCTGGACCAGGGTCGACGACGGCCAGTGGTACCTGCACATGTTCACGCCCGAGCAGCCCGACTGGAACTGGCGCAACCCCGAGATCCCCGACGAGTTCGACCGCGTCCTGCGGTTCTGGCTGGACCGGGGCGTCGACGGCTTCCGCATCGACGTCGCCGCCGGCCTCTACAAGCACCCCGGACTGCCCGACTCCGACGACCCGGAGGCCGACGCCCGCACCCGCGACTCGGTCAACCCGCTCGCCTGGAACCAGCCCGAGGTGCACGAGGTGTGGCGCCGCTGGCGCTCCATATGCGACGAGTACGCCGACCGGGACGGCCGCGAACGCCTGCTCGTCGGCGAGGTTTCCGTCCCCACCGCCCGCGAACACGCCCTGTACGTCCGCCCCGACGAACTCCACCAGGCCTTCTTCTTCGACCTGCTCGGCGCCCCCTGGGACGCCGACGCCTTCCGCAAGGTCATCTCCGAGGCCATGCAGGACATCGCCGGCACCGGCTCCACGGTCACCTGGGTCCTCAACAACCACGACCAGGTCCGCACCGTCACCCGCTACGGCGAACCCGCCCCCGAGGGCAGCGGCCTCGGCGCCGCCCGCGCCCGCGCCGCCGCGCTGCTGATGCTGGCGCTGCCCGGAGCCGCGTACATCTACCAGGGCGAGGAGCTGGGCCTGCCCGAGGTCGTCGACCTGCCCGACGACGTGCTCACCGACCCGATCTTCCGGCGCACCGGCAGCCGCGCCCGGATCCGCGACGGCTGCCGGGTGCCGCTGCCCTGGTCCGGGCAGGCCTCCCCGTTCGGCTTCACCTCCGGTGCGGAGGGCGCCAAGCCCTGGCTGCCGCAGCCCGACTACTTCGCCGAGTACGCCACCGACCGCGCCCTCGCCGATACCCGCTCCTTCTGGCACCTGTACCGCGACGGGCTCCAGCTCCGCTCCTCGTTGCCCCAGCTGGGCGAGGGCACGCTGGACTGGCTGGACGCCCCGCCGGGCGTCCTCGCCTTCGCCCGCGGCGACGGCCTGGTCTGCGCCGTCAACTTCGGTACCGCGGGCGCTCCCGCGCCGGTCCCCGGCACCCCCCTGCTCTCCAGCGGCCCCTGCCCGCCCGGCGTCCTGCCCGGCGCCACGGCGGCCTGGTGGCTCACCGACCTGTGATCACCCGTCCCTACAGGAAAGGTCCGTCAACGATGATGCGACGACGCACGACCCTGCTCACCGGCTGCACCGCCCTCGCGCTCGCCCTCGGCGCCACCGCCTGCGGCGGCGGACCCGTCTCCGCGGGCGGCGGCGACAAGGCCCTCAGCGGCCAGACCGTCACCGTGGCCGGCGTCTGGTCCGGCAGCGAGCAGAAGAACTTCCAGAAAGTCCTGGACGCGTTCACCGAGAAGACCGGAGCCAAGACCCGGTTCGTGTCCACCGGCGACAATGTCTCCACCGTCGTCGGCAGCAAGATCGAGGGCGGCAACGCACCCGACGTCGTCATGGTCCCGCAGGTCGGCGTGCTCCAGCAGTTCGCCGAGAAGGGCTGGCTCAAGCCGCTGTCCCCGGCCGCGCGGCAGACCATCGACGCCGACTACGCACCCGTGTGGAAGAAGTACGGCAGCGTCGACGGCACCCTCTACGGCCTCTACTTCAAGGCCGCCCACAAGTCGACGGTCTGGTACAGCCCCGACGCGCTCACCCAGGCCGGGGTCACGCCCCCCAAGACGTACGACGAGCTGCTCAAGGCCGGGCACACCGTCTCCGACTCCGGGCTCGCCGCCTTCTCGGTCGCCGGGCAGGACGGCTGGACCCTCACCGACTGGTTCGAGAACATCTACCTCTCCCAGGCCGGCCCCGAGAAGTACGACGCCCTCGCCGCCCACAAGCTCAAGTGGACCGACCCCACGGTGGTCAGGGCGCTCAGCACCCTCGGCAAGCTCTTCAAGGACAAGCAGCTCATCGCCGGCGGCCAGAAGGAGGCCCTGAACACCGACTTCCCCGGCTCGGTGGAGAAGGTGTTCGGCCCCAAGCCCGAGGCCGGCATGGTCTACGAGGGCGACTTCGTGGCCGGCGTCGCCCACGACCAGTACGGGAAGAGCATCGGCAAGGACGCGGACTTCTTCCCCTTCCCGGCGGTCGACGGCGGCACCGCACCGGTGGTCAGCGGCGGTGACGCGGCCGTCGTCCTCAAGGACGCCAAGAACGCCGGGGCCGGCATGAAGCTCCTGGAGTACCTGGCCACCCCCGAGGCGGCGGCCGTCTGGGCCAAGGCGGGCGGCTTCCTGTCCCCGAACAAGAAGCTCGACCTCGCCTCGTACGGCGACGAGGTCACCCGCGCCACCGCCAAGTCCCTGGTCGGCGCGGGCGATTCGGTCCGCTTCGACATGTCCGACCAGGCCCCGGCGGCCTTCGGCGGCACCAAGGGCACCGGCGAGTGGAAGCTCCTGCAGGACTTCCTGCGCGACCCTTCGGACCCGAAGGGCACCGCGGCGAAGCTGGAGTCGGCCGCGGCCAAGGCCTACCAGGGCTGACCGGCAGCACCATGACCGCCACCACACTCGTGAAACAGCAGGCGGGCCCGCGGGCCGCCGGCCCGGCGCCCGTGCGCCGCGGCCGGCGGCGCGCCCGGCTGATCGCCCTCCTCTTCGTCCTCCCCGCGCTGCTGCTGCTCGGCGCGCTCGTCGTCTACCCGGTGCTGTTCTCCGTCGGCCGCAGCTTCTTCGACGCCTCCGGCACCCGGTTCGTCGGCGGCGACAACTACACCGAGATGTTCCGCGACCCGGCCACCCTCAAGGCCATCCGCAACACCACCATCTGGGTCGTCGTCGCCCCCGCCCTCCTCACCGGCCTCGGCCTCATCCTCGCCGTCCTGGTGGAGAAGGTCCGCTGGGCCACCGCCTTCAAGCTGCTCCTCTTCATGCCGATGGCCGTGTCCTTCCTCGCCGCCGGCATCATCTTCCGGCTCGCCTACGACGAGGACCCGGACAAGGGCGTGCTCAACGCGGCCGTCGTCTCCGTCCACGACGCCTTCAAGGGCACGTCGGCCTACCCGACGGCCCGCGGCCGCACCGGGCTGCTCACCCAGGACCGGGACGGCTCCTACCGCACGACCGCCACCCCGGGCGACCCGGTCACCCTCCCGATGGTGGGCGTACTGCCCAAGGACCTGCCCGCCCGGGCCCGGCCCGCCCACCCGGTGACCGGCGGGAAGACCGGCCCCGGCGAACTGCGCGGTGTCGTCTACCTGGACTTCACCCCGGGCGGCGGAGGAGAGCAGGGCAGGATCGACCCGAAGGAGAGCGGCCTGCCCGGCATGAAGGTCGAGGCGGTGCGCGACGGGAAGACGGTCGCGAGCACGACCACCGCCGCCGACGGCTCCTTCCGCTTCCCGGGGCTCCACGACGGCTCGTACACGGTCAAACTCCCGAAGTCGAACTTCGCCCCGCCCTACCAGGGAGTCTCCTGGCTCGGCCCGACCCTCGTCACCCCGGCGATCATCGGCGCCTACCTGTGGATCTGGACCGGATTCGCGATGGTCCTGATCGGCGCCGGCCTCTCCACGCTCCCCCGGGACGCACTGGAGGCGGCCCGCATGGACGGCGCGAACGAGTGGCAGATCTTCCGCCGGATCACCGTCCCGCTGCTCGCACCCGTGCTCACCGTGGTCTTCGTGACCCTCGTGATCAACGTGATGAAGGTCTTCGACCTCGTCTACATCATCGCGCCCGGCCCGGTGCAGGAGGACGCCACCGTCCTCGCCACGCAGATGTGGCTGGTGTCCTTCGGCGGCGGCAACGACCAGGGCCTCGGCAGCGCCCTCGGCGTGCTGCTCCTGCTCCTCGTCATCCCCGCCATGGTCTTCAACGTCCGCCGTTTCCGAAGGAGTCAGCGATGAACGCCGTGCGGCGCGGCCTGGGCAACGGTCTCGTCCAGGCATCCCTCGTGGTGATCGGCCTGATCTGGCTGACCCCGCTGGCCGGTCTGTTCCTGTCGTCCCTGCGCTCGGCCCAGGACACCGCCAAGGGCGGCTGGTGGACGGCGCTGTCCGGCCCCGGCCGGCTGTCCTTCGACAACTACTCGGCGCTGCTGAAGAACGCGGGCATCACCCAGGCGTTCTGGAACACCGTGCTGATCTCGGTGCCGGCCACCACCCTGGTCGTGGTCCTCGCGGCCCTCGCCGGATACGCCTTCGCCTGGCTGGACTTCCCGTTCCGGGAGCCCCTCTTCCTGCTGGTGGTGGCCCTGCTGGTGGTACCGGTGCAGATCGGCCTGCTGCCCGTCGCCAAACTCTTCGGGCAACTGGGCCTGTTCGGCACCATCCCCGGCGTCGTCCTCTTCCACGTCGCCTACGGCCTCCCCTTCGCCGTCTTCCTCCTGCGCAACTACTTCGCGGAGATACCGAAGGAGATGCTGGAGGCGGCCCGGATGGACGGCGGCAGCGAGTGGCGGATCTTCACCCGGCTGGTCCTGCCGGTGGGCCGCCCCGCCCTCGCCTCGCTCGCCATCTTCCAGTTCCTGTGGGTCTGGAACGACATGCTGGTCGCACTGCTCTTCGCGGACAGTTCGTCCCAGCCGCTGACCGTGGAACTCCAGTCCCAGATCCGGCAGTTCGGCAGCAACATCGACGTGCTCGCCCCGGGCGCGTTCCTGTCGCTGATCGTGCCGGTGGCGGTGTTCTTCGCCTTCCAGCGGCACTTCGTGCAGGGCGTGATGGCGGGGTCGGTGAAATAGCGGAGGCGGGGGCCGAAGCCCCCGCCTCCCTCACTTCCGGCCCGGCCTCACGGAGACGCCGGCGGATACAGCGACCGAGGCAGCTGGGAAGCCGCCGCCGCGTCCAGCAGCCACAGCGTGCGCTGCCGGCCGTACGCGCCCGCCGCCGGGGCCTGGATCTCGCCCGCGCCCGACAGCGCGATGGCCGCGGCCTCCGCCTTGTCCTCGCCGGCCGCGAGGAGCCAGACCTCGCGGGCCGCGCGGATCGCCGGCAGGGTGAGCGAGATCCGGGTGGGCGGGGGCTTGGGCGCGCCGTGCACCCCGACCACCGTGCGCTCGGTCTCCCGTACGGCCGGCAGCTCCGGGAAGAGCGAGGCCACATGGGTGTCCGGGCCGACGCCCAGCATCAGCACGTCGAAGGTCGGCACCGGGCCATGGTTCTCGGGACCGGTCGCCTTCGCCAGCTCCGCCGCGTACGCCTCCGCCGCCGCGTCGACGTCGGCGCCGTACGGGCCGTCGGAGGCGGGCATGGCGTGCACGCGCTCCGGATCCAGCGGTACGGAGTCCAGCAGGGCCTCGCGGGCCTGCGTGACATTGCGCTCGGGGTCGCCCTCGGGCAGGTAGCGCTCGTCGCCCCACCACAGGTCGAGACGGCCCCAGTCGATGGCGTCGCGGGCGGGCGCCGCCGCCAGCGCGGCCAGCAGACCGTTGCCGTTGCGGCCGCCCGTGAGGACCACGGACGCGGTGCCCCGGGAGGCCTGCGCGTCCACGATCTTCGTGATCAGGCGGGCCGCGGCGGCCTGCGCCATCAGCTCCTTGTCGTGGTGGACGACCAGCTGCGGAGTGCTCACTTCGCCGTCGCCTTCCTCGCCGGTGCCTTCTTCGCGGTCTTGGCCGCCGCCTTCTTCGCGGGCGCCTTCGCGGCCTCCTCGACCGGCTCGGGCACCGCGACCGGCTCGGCCGACTCTCGCGCGGGCTCCTGCTCAGCCGCTTCGGAAGCCTGGTCGGGAACCGTGCTCAGCCGCTCCACGCCGTAGCGCAGCGCCGACGCGTAGGTGTCGTCCGGGTCCAGCCGGCGCAGCTCCTCCGCGATCAGCTCGGCGGTCTCCCGCCGCTTCAGCGCCACCGCGCGGGCCGGCTGACCCGCGATGGCCAGCGTGGCCAGCGAGCCGTCGGCCCGGTCCAGCACGATCGCGCCCTCACTGGTGTCCATGCGGACCGCCGTCAGGCCGGGCCCGGACGACAGCGAGCGCTTCACGGGCACGTCCAGCCGGTCCGCGAGCCACATCGCCAGCAGCTCACAGCTCGGGTTGAACTCCTCGCCCTCCACCTCGACGGCCCGCACCTCGCAGGTCACCTGGTCCAGGGCTGCCGCGAGCATGGAGCGCCACGGGGTGATCCGGGTCCAGGACAGGTCGGTGTCGCCGGGCGTGTAGGCATCGGCACGGGCGGACAGCTCCCGCACCGGCTGCTCGGCGGCGTAGGTGTCGGTGACCCGGCGCTGGGCGAGCGCGCCCAGCGGGTCCTTCGCCGGGTCGGTCGGGGCGTTCACCGGCCACCACACGACCACCGGGGCGTCCGGCAGCAGCAGCGGCAGGACCACCGAGTCGGCGTGGTCGGCGACCTCGCCGTAGAGACGGAGGACGACCGTCTCACCGGTGCCCGCGTCCGCGCCCACCCGCACCTCGGCGTCCAGACGCGAGGACGTACGGTCGCGCGGGGAGCGGGAGACCCGCTTGATGACCACCAGCGTGCGCGAGGGGTGCTCGCGCGACGCGTCGTTGGCGGCCTTCAGGGCGTCGTAGGCGTTCTCCTCGTCGGTGACGATGACGAGGGTCAGGACCATGCCGACGGCGGGGGTGCCGATGGCGCGGCGGCCCCGCACCAGCGCCTTGTTGATATCGCCGGCGGTGGTGCCGGTCAGGTCTATCTTCATGGCCGGCGCCAGCTCCGTCCGTCTCGTGCGAGCATCTCGTCCGCCTCGGCGGGACCCCAGGTGCCCGACGGGTACTGCGCGGGCCGGCCGTGCTTGTCCCAGTACTCCTCGATCGGGTCGAGGATCTTCCAGGACAGCTCGACCTCCTCCGTGCGCGGGAAGAGGTTGGCGTCGCCGAGCAGCACGTCCAGGATCAGGCGCTCGTACGCCTCCGGGCTGGACTCCGTGAACGACTCGCCGTAGGCGAAGTCCATGGAGACGTCCCGGATCTCCATCGAGGTGCCCGGCACCTTGGAGCCGAAGCGGACCGTGACGCCCTCGTCCGGCTGGACGCGGATGACGATCGCGTTCTGGCCCAGCTCCTCCGTCGCCGTGGTGTCGAAGGGGGAGTGCGGGGCCCGCTGGAAGACGACCGCGATCTCCGTCACCCGGCGGCCGAGGCGCTTGCCGGTGCGCAGGTAGAAGGGGACGCCCGCCCAGCGGCGGTTGTCGATGCCCAGCTTGACCGCGGCGAAGGTGTCGGTCTTCGACTTCGGGTCGATGCCGTCCTCTTCGAGGTAGCCGATGACCTTCTGGCCGCCCTGCCAGCCGGCCGCGTACTGACCGCGGACGGTGTCGGTGCCCAGGTCCTTCGGCAGCCGGACGGCGCCCAGCACCTTTTCCTTCTCCGCGGCCAGCGCGTCCGCGTCGAAGGAGGCCGGCTCCTCCATGGCCGTGAGGGCCATCAGCTGGAGCAGGTGGTTCTGGATGACGTCCCGGGCGGCGCCGATGCCGTCGTAGTAGCCGGCCCGGCCGCCGATGCCGATGTCCTCGGCCATGGTGATCTGGACGTGGTCCACGAAGGACCGGTTCCAGATCGGCTCGAACATCGTGTTGGCGAAGCGCAGCGCCAGGATGTTCTGGACGGTCTCCTTGCCGAGGTAGTGGTCGATCCGGAACACCTGGTCCGGCTCGAACACCTCGTGCACGACCTTGTTCAGCTCCTCGGCCGACTTCAGGTCGTGACCGAACGGCTTCTCGATGACCGCGCGCCGCCAGGAACCGCCGGTCTGGTCGGCCAGACCGTGCTTCTTCAGCTGCTGGATGACCACCGGGAAGGAGCGCGGCGGCACGGACAGGTAGAAGGCGAAGTTGCCGCCCGTGCCCTGTGCCTTGTCCAGCTCCTCGATGGTGGCCCGCAGCCGCTCGAACGCGTCGTCGTCGTCGAAGGTGCCCTGGACGAAGCGCATCCCCTGGATGAGCTGCTGCCAGACCTCTTCACGGAAGGGGGTGCGCGAGTGCTCCTTGACCGCGTCGTGGACGACCTCGGCGAAGTCCTCGTGCTCCCAGTCGCGGCGGGCGAAGCCCACCAGCGAGAAGCCCGGCGGCAGCAGACCCCGGTTGGCGAGGTCGTAGACCGCGGGCATGAGCTTCTTGCGCGACAGGTCGCCTGTGACACCGAAGATGACCAGGCCCGACGGCCCCGCGATACGCGGGAGCCGTCGGTCGGCCGGGTCACGAAGCGGGTTCGCTCCGGAACCGGAAACGGGTGACAACTCAGCCCTCCGAAGGGGCCAGGCGCTCAAGCTCCGCCTGGGTCGACTTGAGCAGGTCGTTCCAGGACGCCTCGAACTTCTCGACGCCCTCGTCCTCCAGCACCTGCACGACGTCGTCGTACGAGATGCCGAGCTTCTCCAGCGCGTCGAGATCGGCACGCGCCTGCTCGTACGTGCCGGCGACGGTGTCACCGGTGATCTCGCCGTGGTCGTCGGTGGCCTCCAGCGTGGCCTCCGGCATGGTGTTGACCGTGTTCGGCGCGACCAGCTCGGTGACGTACAGCGTGTCCGGGTAGGCCGGGTCCTTCACACCCGTCGACGCCCACAGCGGACGCTGCTTGTTGGCGCCCGCGTTCTCCAGCGCCTGCCAGCGGTCGGAGGAGAAGACCTCCTCGTACGCCTCGTAGGCGAGCCGGGCGTTGGCGACGGCGGCCTTGCCGCGCAGCGCCTTCGCCTCGTCGGTGCCGATCGTGTCCAGGCGCTTGTCGATCTCGGTGTCCACACGGGACACGAAGAAGGACGCCACGGAGTGGATCAGCGACAGGTCCAGGCCGCGCTCCTTGGCCTTCTCCAGGCCCGTGAGGTACGCGTCCATGACCGCGCGGTAGCGCTCCAGCGAGAAGATCAGCGTGACGTTGACGCTGATGCCGTGACCGATGGTCTCGGCGATCGCCGGCAGACCCGCCTTGGTGGCCGGGATCTTGATCAGGGTGTTGGGGCGGTCGACCAGCCAGGCCAGCTGCTTGGCCTCGGCGACGGTGGCCTTGGTGTTGTGCGCCAGGCGCGGGTCGACCTCGATCGACACGCGGCCGTCCTTGCCGCCGGTGGCGTCGAAGACCGGGCGCAGGATGTCGGCGGCGTCCCGGACGTCCGCCGTGGTGATCATGCGGATGGCCTCTTCGACGGTGACCTTGCGGGCCGCGAGGTCCGAGACCTGCTGCTCGTAGCCGTCGCCGCCGCTGATCGCCTTCTGGAAGATCGTCGGGTTGGTGGTGACGCCCACGACGTGCTGCTGGTCGATCAGCTCGGCGAGGTTGCCGGACGTGATCCGCTTGCGCGACAGGTCGTCCAGCCAGATCGCGACGCCTTCTTCGGAGAGGCGCTTGAGTGCGTCTGTCATGGAATTACATCTCCTACGTGTCGTGTATGAGCGTCAGCGCTGGGCGGCGGCGATGGATTCCCGGGCCTTGGCAGCCACGTTCTCGGCAGTGAAGCCGAACTCGCGGAAGAGCACCTTGCCGTCGGCGGAAGCACCGAAGTGCTCCAGGGAAACGATGCGGCCGGCGTCACCGACGTAGCGGTACCAGGTCAGGCCGATGCCCGCCTCCACGGCGACCCGGGCCTTCACGGACGGCGGCAGCACGGAGTCCCGGTACCCCTGGTCCTGCTCCTCGAACCACTCCACGGACGGCATCGACACCACGCGGGTGGGGACGCCCTCGGCCTGGAGCCGCTCGCGCGCCTCGACGGCGACGTGCACCTCGGAACCGGTGGCGATCAGGATGACCTGAGCCTCGCCGCCCTCGGCCTCGAACAGGACGTAGCCGCCCTTGGCCGCGTCCTCGTTGGGCTCGTACACCGGCACACCCTGCCGGGTCAGCGCCAGACCGTGCGGCTGGCCCTTGCCGAACTCCTTGGTGTAGCGCTTGAGGATCTCGCGCCAGGCGATGGCGGTCTCGTTGGCGTCCGCCGGGCGGACGATGTTCAGACCCGGGATCGCGCGCAGCGAGGCCAGGTGCTCGACCGGCTGGTGGGTGGGGCCGTCCTCGCCGAGGCCGATGGAGTCGTGCGTCCACACGTACGTCACCGGCAGGTGCATCAGGGCCGACAGGCGCACGGCGTTGCGCATGTAGTCGGAGAAGACGAGGAACGTGCCGCCGTAGACCCGGGTGTTGCCGTGCAGGGCGATGCCGTTCAGCTCGGCGCCCATGGAGTGCTCGCGGATGCCGAAGTGGATCGTGCGGCCGTACGGGTTGGCCTCCGGCAGCGGGTTGCCCTCGGGCAGGAACGAGCTGTCCTTGTCGATGGTCGTGTTGTTCGACCCGGCGAGGTCGGCGGAGCCGCCCCACAGCTCGGGGATCACCGCGCCGAGCGCCTGCAGCACCTTGCCGGACGCGGCACGCGTCGCGACACCCTTGCCGGGCTCGAAGACCGGGAGCTTCTCCTCCCAGCCGGCGGGCAGCTCGCCCCTGCTGATCCGGTCGAACTCGGCGGCGCGCTCCGGGTTGTTGTCCCGCCACACCTGGAGGGACTTCTCCCACTCGGCCTTCGCCTCGGCACCGCGCTCCAGCGCCTTGCGGGTGTGGGCGATGACCTCGTCGGATACCTCGAAGGACTGCTCCGGGTCGAAGCCGAGGACGCGCTTGGTGGCCGCGACCTCCTCGTCGCCCAGCGCCGAGCCGTGCGCGGCCTCGGTGTTCTGCGCGTTCGGGGCCGGCCAGGCGATGATCGAGCGCATCGCGATGAAGGAGGGACGGTCGGTGACCTTCTTGGCCTCCTCGACCGCGGCGAAGATCGCCGCCGGGTCCAGGTCGCCGTTGTCCTGGGCCTCCACGCGCTGCACGTGCCAGCCGTAGGCCTCGTACCGCTTGACGGTGTCCTCGGAGACCGCCGTCTCGGTGTCGCCCTCGATCGAGATGTGGTTGTCGTCCCACAGCAGGATCAGGTTGCCGAGCTTCTGGTGGCCGGCCAGCGAGGACGCCTCGGCGGAGATGCCCTCCTGGAGGCAGCCGTCACCGGCGATGCAGTAGACGAAGTGGTCGAAGGGCGACTCGCCGGCCGGGGCCTCGGGGTCGAACAGACCGCGCTCGTAGCGGGCGGCCATCGCCATGCCCACCGCGTTGGCGACACCCTGGCCCAGCGGGCCCGTGGTGGTCTCGACGCCCTTGGTGTGCCCGTACTCGGGGTGACCCGGGGTCTTCGAACCCCACGTCCGGAACGCCTTCAGGTCGTCCAGCTCCAGGCCGAAGCCGGCCAGGTAGAGCTGAGTGTAGAGAGTCAGGGACGAATGTCCGGCGGACAGCACGAAGCGGTCGCGGCCGGCCCACTCCGGGTCGGCCGGGTCGTGCCGCATCACCTTCTGGAAGAGGGTGTAGGCGGCCGGGGCCAGGCTCATCGCCGTACCGGGATGGCCGTTGCCGACCTTCTGTACGGCGTCTGCGGCCAGGACACGGGCGGTGTCCACGGCCCGCTGGTCCAGCTCGGTCCACTCAAGGTCTGTGGTGGTCGGCTTGGTGCTCACCCTGGGTCAGGGCTCCTCTCCACATGTCGGTCGCCGGTCTTCGGGGCATGCGCCCACCCGGCCGCCGGTGCACTTCTGCCCACCGGCCGATGTTGAGCCTACCCCCGTAAGGACGTGCATTTTTTCGAGTGATTCCAGACTGCCGGGAGTCCGTGCGATCCGCCTCCCGACTGGCCGAGACGGCTTTTGGCACATGAATACGGAGCCGGTCATCTGAGCGCTCAATCGAGTGCCGGGTCACCTCTTATGGGGTGTGTGCCAACACGACCCCACCCCCGCGAAGGCCGGGGTATGGGCAACGTCTAAAGTGGCGTGGTACGCGCGAGCCTTTACCCGGACTTCACACGGGGAGGCTTGCTGGGATGTCTCTGTCAGGGGTGTGCGTGACGGCCGTCGAATCCCGTCCAGCCGGTGGGCTCGGGACGAGCCAGAGCCCGGTTCACCGGCCGTTCGGGGCCCGTGTCAAGGCGTTCGTGGCTCTTACCAAGCCGCGGATCATCGAGCTGCTGCTCATCACCACCGTTCCGGTGATGTTCCTGGCCGAGCAGGGTGTGCCCGACCTCAAGCTGGTCCTGCTCACCTGCGTCGGCGGGTACCTCTCCGCGGGCGGCGCCAACGCGCTGAACATGTACATCGACCGGGACATCGACGCCCTGATGGACCGCACCTCACAGCGCCCGCTGGTCACCGGGATGGTCAGCCCGCGCGAGTGCCTCGCCTTCGGCATCACCCTCGCGGTCGTCTCGACGCTGCTCTTCGGGTTGACCGTCAACTGGCTGAGCGCCTGGCTGTCACTCGGAGCGCTCCTCTTCTACGTCGTCGTCTACACGATGATCCTCAAACGGCGTACCTCGCAGAACATCGTGTGGGGCGGCATCGCGGGCTGTCTGCCGGTGCTGATCGGCTGGTCCTCGGTCACGAACTCGATGTCGTGGGCGCCGATCGTCCTCTTCCTCGTCATGTTCTTCTGGACCCCGCCGCACTACTGGCCGCTGTCCATGAAGGTCAAGGAGGACTACGCGCGCGTGGGCGTGCCGATGCTGCCGGTCATCGCCTCCAACAAGGTCGTCGCGCGCCAGATCGTCATCTACAGCTGGGTGATGGTCGCCGTCTCCCTGCTGCTCACCCCCCTCGGCTACACCGGCTGGTTCTACACGGCCGTCGCCCTCGCGGCCGGCGGCTTCTGGCTCTGGGAGGCGCACGGGCTGCAGAACCGGGCGAAGGCCGAGGTGACCGGCGCCAAGCTGAAGGAGATGCGCCTCTTCCATTGGTCGATCACCTACGTGTCGATCCTCTTCGTCGCGGTCGCGGTGGACCCGTTCCTGCGCTGACGTACGTCACAGCGGTCTGCCCTCGCCAGTCGATCTACTCGTGAGTAGCATCCTGGTCATGGCAGACACGCAGCAGGTTGACCCGAAGGCCGAGCGCACGGTGGCGAAGCTCGCCCGGCAGATCAGCGCCTTCTCCAAGGCCCACGGCGGCGCCGAGGGCCAGGTGGCCCACATCGGCGAACGCGGCGCCCGCATCGTCCTCGTCGGCGAGGACGGCGGCTGGGGCGACCTGGTGGCCCCCAGCACGGAGATCGCCGGGAAGGCCGTCGAGCGGGCGGGCATCACGGTCCACGAGTCCTTCGACGGCGAGTTCGCGGCGAAGGTGACGACGGGGCCGTACGAGTGGAAGCGGATGGCCGGCATCCAGATCGGCGGCTGACGCCGTACGAGCGCACCATCCGAGCCGGGGCGCGACCTCACACCCCGTTCACCCGTTAGGACGTGTAAGGCAGCACGCGTCCCACGGGGGAGTCCCGGATGATCGAAACGCCGTCCCTCGTGGACCAGTACTGCCACGGCGTACTGCGGACGGAACTGGGCCTCGGCACCTTCGAGGCCCAACTGGCCCGCACCGAGGGACCGCCCGCAGCGGGCACCACCCTGTTCGACACGCAGACGGGGTTCGCCGTACGGCGCTGGTGCCCACCCCTGCTCGGTCTCGAACCGCACTGCCCGCCCGCCCGCTATCTGGCCCGGCGCCGGGAACTGGGCGTCCTGGAGTCCGGCCGCAGGCTGCTGCGCGGCAGCGGCATCACGACCTATCTGGTCGACACCGGTCTGCCGGGCGACCTCACCAGCCCCACCGAACTGGCCTCCGCCGGAGCGGCCGAGGCCCGGGAGATCATCCGGCTGGAGCAGCTCGCGGAGCAGGTCGCCGACACCTCCGGCACCGTCGAGTCCTTCCTCGCCAACCTCGCCGAGTCGGTGCACGGCGCCGCGTCGAACGCCGTCGCCTTCACCTCCGTCGCGGGCCTGCGGCACGGCCTGGCGCTCGCGCCGGAGCCGCCGGGGCCGGGGGAGGTGCGGGGCGCGGCGGGCCGCTGGCTGGCCGGGCGGCGGGTCGGCGGAGCGCTCACCGACGCCGTGCTGCTCCGGCACCTGCTGTGGATCGCGGTCGCGTCGGGCCTGCCCCTGCAACTGCACGCGGGCCTCGGCGAGCCCGGCTCCCGGATCGACCGCACGGACCCGGTGCTGCTCACCGACTTCGTCCGCGCCACCGCGGGCCTCGGCACCGACCTGATCCTGCTGCACGGCTATCCGTACCACCGGCACGCCGCCCACCTGGCCGGGGTCTTCCCGCACGTCTACGCCGACTCGGGTGCAGCCCTGGTCCGCACCGGCGCCCGCGCGGCCACGATCCTCGCCGAGATCCTGGAGCTGGCCCCCTTCGGCAAGATCCTCTTCTCCACCGGCGCCCAGGGCCTGCCCGAGCTGCACGTCGTCGGCGCCCGCCTCTTCCGGGAGGCCCTGGCCCGCGTCCTGGGCACCTGGGTCGCCGAGGGCGCCTGGTCCCTGGAGGACGCCCAGCGGGTGGCCCGGCTGATCGCGGCGGGCAACGCGCGCCGGGTTTACGGGCTCGGGTGAGCTGCCCACACTGAACGGATGCCGACCGAAGCGCTGCTCGACTCGTTCCTGCGCGACCTCGCGCCCTTACGTCCCCTCGCCCTGTGGGCCCACGGCTCCCTGGCCGGCGGCGACTACCAGGAGGGGCGCAGCGACCTGGACCTCATCGCCGTACTGCCCGGCCCGCTCGGTCCCAGGCAGGCCTGGCGGGTGGCGACCCTGCACCGCAGGCTGCGCGCCGCGCCGCTCGCCGCGAAGCTCCACTGCAGCTATCTGACCCCGGACACGCTCGCCGACCCCGAGCGGTCGCACCTCACCTGGGCGCACAACGGTCTGCTGCGCCGCCCGGTCACCCCCGTCACCCGGCGCGAACTGCACGACTTCGGGCGCGTGCTGCACGGGGACGCCCCGGCCGCGCTGCTCCCGCCGGTACCGGACCTCCAGCTGGACGACTTCGTCGTCCGCGACCAGCGCGACTTCTGGCGGCCGGCGGTGGACAAGGCCCGGCTGTGGCGGCAGGACGTCTGGGTGGACCTGGGGTTGCTGACCTTCGCCCGGGCCACCGTGACCCTGCGGGACGGGCGGCTGATCTCCAAACGGGAGGCCCTGACCGAGCTGGCGGCACTCGGCGCTCCGGCCGAGGTCGTCGAGGACATCACCCGCCGGCGGTACGACACCCCGGCCCCGGCCGACGCCGACCGGCCGGCCCGCCGGGCCGAGCTGACCCGTGCCTACCTGGGCCCGGCGATCGACGCGCTGGTCACCACGTACGGGTGACTCACGCGCGCGCGGCGACCGTCACCTCGGCCGAGGGGCCCGGCAGGTCCGGGGCGGCCTCCGGGCGCTCGCGCAGCGAGAGCAGGACGCGCAGCACCCAGATCCACATCACCGTGGAGCCGAGCATATGGGCGGCCACCAGGGCCTCCGGGAGGTGCGTGAAGTACTGGACGTAGCCCACGGCGCCCTGGCACAGCAGCACGACGAACAGCTCCCGCGTCCGCGCCAGCGGACCCTTCGGCGCGTCGACCGCCTTCAGGACGAACCACAGCGCGAACGTCAGCGTCACCACGATCCAGGCGAGCACCGCGTGCAGCTTGGAGACCGTCTCCCAGTCGATCGGGATGCGCTCGACCTCGCTGGAGTCGCCCGCGTGCGGCCCGGCCCCGGTCACCACCGTGCCGACCGCGATGAGCAGCACGGACGCGATCACCAGGAACCACACCAGCTGCTGCACCGCCTTGCCGACCAGCGGACGCGGCTCCGCGTCGCCCTCCCGCGTGCGCTGCCACATCACCGTGGCGATGGCGATCAGGGCCGTGGAGAGCAGGAAGTGCGCGGCGACCGTGTACGGGTTGAGGCCGACCAGCACGACGATGCCGCCGAGCACCGCGTTGCCCATGACCACCCAGAACTGCGCCCAGCCCAGCCGGGTCAGGTCGCGCCGCCACGGCTTCTGGGAGCGCGCCGCGATGATGGCCCAGCCGACGGCCGCGCAGAGCACGTACGTCAGCATGCGGTTGCCGAACTCGACGACCCCGTGGAAGCCCATGGCCCGGGTGGTGGTCAGCGAGTCGTCGGTGCAGGTGGGCCAGGTCGGGCAGCCGAGGCCCGAGCCGGTCAGCCGGACGGCGCCGCCGGTGACGACGATGACCACCGCCATGACGAGTGCGGCGAGGGCCGCCCGCTGTACGGTCCGTGGGTCCGGGGTCCAGCGGTCGGCGATGAAGGCGAGCGGGTTGCGCAGGGCCGCTACGGCGTCGGCGCGGGTCAGCTTTGGCACGCGCACCATCGTAGGCCGCCGCTTGTGCACGCGTTCACGAGGGTCACCCCCGTGGGTGCGGCGCGCGTCACTCCCAGCGGAAGAACTTCCCGGCCGCGGCCAGCCCGGCCACCGCCCACACGGCGAGGACCCCCAGGTCCCCCCAGGGCATGCCGGCGCCGTGCTGGAGCACGTCCCGCAGGCCGTCCGACAGCGCGGAGATCGGCAGCAGGCCGAGCGCGTGCTCGCCCGCCGAGCCGAACTTCTCCAGCGGCACGATCACCCCGCCGCCCACGAGCAGCAGCAGGAAGACCAGGTTGGCGGCGGCCAGTGTGGCCTCCGCCTTCAGCGTGCCCGCCATCAGCAGGCCGAGCCCGGAGAAGGCGGCGGTGCCGAGGACGAGCAGCAGCAGGACGGCGGCCAGGTTGCCGTGCGGGGACCAGCCCAGCGCGAAGGCGATGACGGTCAGGAGGACGATCTGGAGGATCTCCGTGACCAGCACCGACGCGGTCTTCGCGGCCATCAGGCCCCAGCGGGGCAGCGGCGAGGAGGCGAGCCGCTTCAGGACGCCGTAGCGGCGCTCGAAGCCGGTGGCGATGGCCTGGCCGGTGAACGCCGTCGACATCACGGCCAGGGCCAGGATGCCGGGGGCGAGGAAGTCGACGGCCTCGCCCTTGCCGGTGTCCACGATGTCGACCGCGCTGAAGAGCACCAGCAGCAGGGTCGGGATGACGACCGTCAGCAGCAGCTGCTCGCCGTTGCGCAGCAGCATCCTCGTCTCCAGCGCCGCCTGCGCCGCGATCATGCGGGGGAGCGGGGCGGCTCCGGGCTTCGGGGTGTACGTACCCGCCGTGGTCACGAGCGCAGCTCCTTACCGGTCAGCTCAAGAAAGACGTCCTCCAGCGTGTGCCGCTCCACCGAGATCCGGTCCGGCATCACCCCGTGCTGGGCGCACCAGGAGGTGACGGTGGCGAGCAGCTGGGGGTCGACCTTGCCGACGACCCGGTAGGCGCCCGGGGTCAGCTCGGCGGCCGTGCAGTCGGCCGGGAGGGCCTTGAGCAGGGAGCCGACGTCGAGCCCGGGGCGGCCGGTGAAGCGCAGGGTGTTCTCGGCGCCGCCCTTGCACAGCTGCTCCGGGGAGCCCTGGGCGATGACCCGGCCGCCGTCGATGATCGCGACGTCGTCGGCGAGCTGCTCGGCCTCGTCCATGTGGTGCGTGGTGAGGATCACCGAGACGCCGTCGGCGCGCAGGTCCCGCACCAGGTCCCAGGTGGCCCGGCGGGCCTGCGGGTCGAGGCCGGCGGTCGGCTCGTCCAGGAACACCAGTTCCGGGCGGCCCACGACGGCCATGGCGAGCGCGAGCCGCTGCTGCTGGCCGCCGGACAGCCGGCGGTAGCTGGTGCGACCGCAGGAGCCGAGGCCGAGGCGGTCGACGAGCGCGTCCACGTCCAGCGGGTGCGCGTGCAGTTTCGCCACGTGCCGGAGCATCTCGTCCGCGCGGGCGCCCGAGTAGACGCCGCCGGACTGGAGCATCACGCCGATGCGGGGTCGCAGCTCGGCGGAGTGCCGGACCGGGTCGAGGCCCAGGACGCGCACCGTGCCGGAATCCGGCTTCCGGTACCCCTCGCAGGTCTCGACCGTGGTCGTCTTCCCCGCCCCGTTGGGGCCGAGGACGGCGGTCACGCCGGGCTGGGCCGCCAGGTCGAGGCCGTCCACCGCGGTCTTCGTGCCGTACCGCTTCACCAGGGCCTGGACCTGGACCACGGGCTCACTTCGCATGGGCCAGAGTCTAGGGAGAACGCGTACCGGTCAGGTGGCCGGGTGGGGGAAGTCCGTCTCGCGGGGGCGGTGCAGCGGGAGCCACCGCTCGGCATAGGCCACGGCGTCCGCCACCGGGAAGAGGCGGGCGTTCGCGGCGCCCACCCGGCCGCGGACGACGGGCCGGTCCCGTTCGAAGTCGTGCCCCAGTTCGTCGAACCGGTCGGAGGTGATCGATATCTCGATCACCGTCTCCCAGCCGCCGCCGGGAGCAGGCCGGCCGACCCGCACCTGGGGCGACGGTATGCGGTATTCGGCCAGGTGGAAGGCGGTGCAGGTGGCGTAGCCGGCGCCGAGCAGCAGCACCCGGGCGCCCAGCTGTTCCAGCCGGGCGAGCGGGCTGCGCTCGCCGAGCCGGCAGTCGGGGGCGTGGCCGTCGGTGATCTCCCGCGCGCGGGGGCCGAGCGCGGCGAAGGAGGTCTGCGGGTGCGCGCTGCGCAGGGCGCCGGGCCAGGTCCGCACGGTCTCCGGGATGACGCCGACCCCGCGCGCGGGGGTGATCAGCGGGTCGTACGGGGGCATGGTGGCGCGGATCCGGTCCCACCACTCCTCGGGCACCGGCGGGTTCCCCCACACGGCCGGATCGGACTGGTCGCCGGTCTGGGTGGGGACGACGAGCGTGCCGGTCGGGCCGAGTGCGTCGAGGAGTCCCTGGACGACGGCGACCGGGCCTCCGTTCACCCACCCGAGGGAACTGAGCGAGGAGTGCACGAGAAGGGTCTCGCCGGTCTCGACACCGAGCAGTCGCAGCTGGGCGGCGAGGGTGTCGCGGGTGACAAGAGGGCCGGTCGGAGGGGGTGCGGACATGGTTCGGGAGTCTTCCGGACGGGGCCTCGGGCCGCCACCGAATTGGCCGCGCGAGGGACCGGAAATGATCGATCAAAGATCGTTTTCGCAGGTCAGATTAGGTATGCCTAAGTGACGCAGGGCACCGTCCGATGATCCGGACGGCGCTTGTCAGGCTTCGCGGAATTACGCAACAATGGCGTTGTGAAAAACGTCGGCGAGGCTCGGGAGACCCCCACGGGGGCCCCGCAGGAGGAGCTAGCGACCGGTGAGCGTTCGACGCGCAACCGGGTCGCTCGGTCCATCCTGGACCACGGGCCGTCGACCGTCGCCGAACTCGCCGGCCGCCTGGGACTGACCCAGGCCGCCGTCCGGCGTCACCTGGACGCGCTGGTCGCCGACGACGTCGTGGAGGCACGCGAGCAGCGGGTGTACGGCACGCGCACGCGTGGCCGCCCCGCGAAGGTCTTCGCGCTCACCGACTGCGGCCGGGACGCCTTCGACCAGTCGTACGACAAGCTCGCCGCGGACGCGCTCCGCTGGATCGCGGAGCAGGGGGGCGGCGCCGAGGCGGTCTACGCCTTCGCCCGCGCCCGGATCGCCGCCCAGGCGAGCGCGTACCGCAAGGCGATCGAGTCCGTGACCCCGGACAAGCGCGCCGAAGCGCTGGCCAAGGCCTTGAGTGTGGACGGGTACGCTGCTACGGCGCGCAGCGCACCGGTCGGCGAGCAGCTCTGCCAGCACCACTGCCCGGTCGCCCATGTCGCGGAACAGTTCCCGCAGCTGTGCGAGGCGGAGACGGAGATCTTCGCCGAGCTGCTGGACACCCACGTCCAGCGACTGGCGACCATCGCGCACGGCGACGGCGTCTGCACGACGTTCATCCCCAAGATTTCCACTGACGCACCTGCAAGCACGGCCGGGAGGAACCCCGCATGACTCTCCCCACGGAGACTGCTCACCCCGAACTTGAGGGTCTGGGCAAGTACGAATACGGCTGGGCCGACTCCGACGTGGCCGGTGCCTCCGCCAGGCGCGGCCTCAACGAGGACGTCGTCCGCGACATCTCCGGCAAGAAGTCGGAGCCGGAGTGGATGACCAAGCTGCGCCTGAAGGGCCTGAAGCTCTTCGAGAAGAAGCCGATGCCGAACTGGGGCTCGGACCTCTCGGGCATCGACTTCGACAACATCAAGTACTTCGTGCGCTCCACGGAGAAGCAGGCGGAGTCCTGGGAGGACCTGCCCGAGGACATCAAGAACACCTACGACAAGCTGGGCATCCCGGAGGCCGAGAAGCAGCGCCTCGTCGCCGGTGTCGCCGCTCAGTACGAGTCGGAGGTCGTCTACCACCAGATCCGCGAGGACCTGGAGGAGCAGGGCGTCATCTTCCTCGACACCGACACCGCGCTGAAGGAGCACCCGGAGCTCTTCAAGGAGTACTTCGGGACCGTCATCCCGGCCGGTGACAACAAGTTCGCCGCGCTGAACACCGCCGTGTGGTCCGGCGGCTCCTTCATCTACGTCCCGAAGGGCGTGCACGTCGAGATCCCGCTCCAGGCCTACTTCCGGATCAACACGGAGAACATGGGCCAGTTCGAGCGGACCCTGATCATCGTCGACGAGGGTGCCTACGTGCACTACGTCGAGGGCTGCACGGCGCCGATCTACAAGTCGGACTCGCTGCACTCCGCGGTCGTCGAGATCATCGTCAAGAAGAACGCCCGCTGCCGCTACACGACCATCCAGAACTGGTCGAACAACGTCTACAACCTGGTCACCAAGCGCGCCGTGGCCTACGAGGGCGCGACCATGGAGTGGATCGACGGCAACATCGGCTCCAAGGTGACGATGAAGTACCCGGCCGTCTACCTGATGGGCGAGCACGCCAAGGGCGAGACCCTGTCCATCGCCTTCGCGGGCGAGGGCCAGCACCAGGACGCCGGCGCCAAGATGGTCCACATGGCGCCGAACACGTCGTCCAACATCGTCTCCAAGTCGGTCGCGCGCGGTGGCGGTCGTACCTCCTACCGCGGTCTGATCGAGATCGGCGAGGGCGCCGCCGGCTCGAAGTCGAACGTGCTGTGCGACGCGCTGCTGGTCGACACCATCTCCCGCTCGGACACGTACCCGTACGTCGACGTCCGCGAGGACGACGTCTCCATGGGCCACGAGGCCACCGTCTCCAAGGTCTCCGAGGACCAGCTCTTCTACCTGATGAGCCGCGGCCTCTCCGAGGACGAGGCGATGGCGATGATCGTGCGCGGCTTCGTCGAGCCGATCGCCAAGGAACTCCCCATGGAGTACGCGCTGGAGCTCAACCGGCTGATCGAGCTGCAGATGGAAGGCGCGGTCGGCTAAGACCCGCACCCATCGCCAGCAGACGTCTTACTCAGGAAAGAGAGCACTACGACAGCCATGGCTGAGGCCCAGAACATCCCGGTGGGTTCCACCACCGCCGGCTCGATCGCGGTCGCCGCGGAGTCGACCGTCGTCTCGCGCATGAGCGCGCCTCCGTCCTTCGACGTGGCGGACTTCCCGGTCCCGCACGGCCGTGAGGAGGAGTGGCGCTTCACCCCGCTGGAGCGCCTGCGCGGGCTGCACGACGGCACCGCCGTCGCCGACGGCGACGGTGTGAAGGTCGACGTCCAGGCCCCCGAGGGCGTCACCGTCGAGACCGTCGGCCGCGACGACGCGCGCCTCGGCAAGGCGGGCACCCCCGTGGACCGCATCGCCGCCCAGGCGTACTCCGCCTTCGAGCAGGCCTCGGTCGTGACCGTCCCCAAGGAGACCGTCCTCACCGAGCCGATCCGCATCGCCGTGCACGGCCAGGGCGGCACCGCCTTCGGCCACCAGGTGATCGAGCTGGGCGCCTTCGCCGAGGCCGTCGTGGTCATCGACCACACCGGTGACGCGGTGCTCGCCGCCAACGTCGACTACGTCCTGGGCGACGGCGCCAAGCTGACCGTCGTCTCCGTCCAGGACTGGGACGACAAGGCCGTCCACGTCGCCCAGCACAACGCGCTGGTCGGCCGGGACGCCTCCTTCAAGTCCGTGGTCGTCACCTTCGGCGGCGACGTCGTGCGCCTGCACCCGCGCGTGGAGTACGCCGGCCCCGGCGGCGAGGCCGAGCTGTTCGGCCTGTACTTCACCGACGCCGGGCAGCACCAGGAGCACCGCCTGCTGGTCACCCACAACACCCCGCACTGCAAGTCGAACGTCGTCTACAAGGGCGCGCTCCAGGGCGACGACGCGCACGCGGTCTGGATCGGCGACGTGCTCATCGAGGCCAAGGCCGAGGGCACGGACACCTACGAGATGAACCGCAACCTGGTCCTCACGGACGGCGCGCGCGTCGACTCGGTGCCGAACCTGGAGATCGAGACCGGCGAGATCGTCGGCGCCGGCCACGCCTCCGCCACCGGCCGCTTCGACGACGAGCAGCTCTTCTACCTGATGGCCCGCGGCATCCCGGAGCACGAGGCCCGCCGCCTGGTGGTCCGCGGCTTCTTCGCCGAGCTGGTCCAGCAGATCGGTGTCGCCGACATCGAGGAGCGCCTGCTCGCCAAGATCGAGGAAGAGCTGGAGGCATCGGTCGCATGACCTTCGTACGCGCCTGTGGGCTGAGCGAGCTGGAGGACGACACCCCGAAGCGGGTGGAACTCGACGGCACGCCGGTCTCGGTCGTGAAGACCGAGGGCGAGGTGTTCGCGATCTACGACATCTGCTCCCACGCGAACGTCTCCCTCTCCGAGGGCGAGGTGGAGGACTGCCAGATCGAGTGCTGGCTGCACGGCTCCTCCTTCGACCTCCGCACCGGCAAGCCGTCCGGCCTCCCGGCCACGCGCCCCGTCCCCGTATACCCCGTAAAGATCGAAGGCGACGACGTTCTCGTCTCCCTCACCCAGGAGTCCTGAGGCACCCATGGCAACGCTTGAAATCCGAGACCTGCACGTCACCGTCGAGGCCGACAACGCCACGAAGGAGATCCTCAAGGGCGTCGACCTCACCGTGAAGCAGGGCGAGACGCACGCCATCATGGGCCCCAACGGCTCCGGCAAGTCGACCCTCGCCTACTCCCTCGCGGGTCACCCGAAGTACACGATCACCAGCGGCACGGTCACCCTGGACGGCGAGGACGTCCTGGAGATGTCCGTCGACGAGCGTGCCCGCGCGGGCCTGTTCCTGGCGATGCAGTACCCGGTCGAGGTCCCCGGCGTCTCGGTCTCCAACTTCCTGCGCACCTCCGCCACCGCGATCCGCGGCGAGGCCCCCAAGCTGCGCACCTGGGTGAAGGAGGTCAAGGAGGCCATGGAGCGCCTCAACATGGACCCGTCCTTCGCCGAGCGCAACGTGAACGAGGGCTTCTCCGGCGGTGAGAAGAAGCGCCACGAGATCCTTCAGCTGGAGCTGCTCAAGCCGAAGGTCGCGATCCTGGACGAGACCGACTCCGGCCTGGACGTCGACGCTCTCCGCATCGTGTCGGAGGGGGTGAACCGCGTCCGTGAGACGGGCGAGGTCGGCACCCTGCTGATCACGCACTACACGCGCATCCTGCGCTACATCAAGCCCGACTACGTCCATGTCTTCTCCGGCGGTCGCATCGTCGAGTCCGGTGGCGCCGAGCTCGCCGACAAGCTGGAGGACGAGGGCTACGAGGCATACACGAAGGGTGGCGCATCCGCGTGACACAGCTGCCGGGCCTCCTCGACACCGAGGCGATCCGCAAGGACTTCCCCGTCCTGGACCGAGTCGTCCACGACGGCAAGAAGCTCGTGTACCTGGACAACGCGGCGACCTCGCAGAAGCCGCGCCAGGTGCTGGACGCCCTGAGCGAGTACTACGAGCGCTACAACGCCAACGTCCACCGCGGTGTGCATGTGCTCGCCGAGGAGGCCACGGCGCTGTACGAGGGCGCGCGCGACAAGGTCGCCGAGTTCATCAACGCGCCCAGCCGCGACGAGGTGATCTTCACCAAGAACGCCTCCGAGTCGCTGAACCTCGTGGCGAACATGCTGGGCTGGGCCGACGAGCCCTACCGGGTGGACCACGAGACCGAGATCGTCATCACGGAGATGGAGCACCACTCCAACATCGTGCCGTGGCAGCTGCTGGCGCAGCGCACGGGCGCGAAGCTGAAGTGGTTCGGCCTCACCGACGACGGCCGCCTGGACCTGTCCAACATCGACGAGATCATCACGGAGAAGACGAAGATCGTCTCCTTCGTGCTGGTGTCGAACATCCTGGGCACGGTCAACCCGGTCGAGACGATAATCCGCCGCGCCCAGGAGGTCGGCGCGCTCGTCTGCATCGACGCCTCCCAGGCCGCTCCGCACATGCCGCTGGACGTGCAGGCCCTGCAGGCCGACTTCGTGGCCTTCACCGGCCACAAGATGTGCGGCCCGACCGGCATCGGCGTCCTCTGGGGCCGCCAGGAGCTGCTGGAGGACCTGCCTCCGTTCCTCGGCGGCGGCGAGATGATCGAGACGGTGTCGATGCACTCGTCGACGTACGCCCCCGCCCCGCACAAGTTCGAGGCGGGCACCCCGCCGATCGCCCAGGCGGTCGGCCTCGGCGCCGCGATCGACTACCTGAACTCGATCGGCATGGACCGGATCCTGGCCCATGAGCACGCGCTGACGGAGTACGCGGTGCAGCGGCTGACGCAGGTCCCCGACCTGCGGATCATCGGCCCGACGACGGCCGAGGACCGAGGAGCGGCGATCTCCTTCACCCTCGGTGACATCCACCCGCACGACGTGGGCCAGGTGCTGGACGAGCAGGGCATCGCGGTCCGGGTGGGCCACCACTGTGCTCGCCCCGTCTGCCTCCGCTACGGAATTCCTGCGACCACGCGAGCGTCGTTCTATCTGTACTCCACGCCGGCCGAGATCGACGCTCTGGTCGACGGCCTGGAGCACGTACGGAACTTCTTCGGCTGAGAGGCGTGAGCTGAGACCGTGAAGCTGGATTCGATGTACCAGGACGTCATCCTGGACCACTACAAGAACCCGCACGGGCGTGGTCTGCGGGACGGTGACGCCGAGGTGCACCATGTGAACCCGACCTGCGGCGACGAGATCACCCTGCGCGTGAAGTACGACGGCACGAAGATCGAGGACGTCTCGTACGAGGGCCAGGGCTGCTCGATCAGCCAGGCGAGCGCTTCCGTGCTGAACGAACTCCTCGTCGGCAGGGAGCTGGCCGACGCGCAGAAGATCCAGGAGACCTTCCTGGAGCTGATGCAGTCCAAGGGCCGGATCGAGCCCGACGACGCCATGGAGGAGGTCCTGGAGGACGCGGTCGCGTTCGCCGGAGTCTCCAAGTACCCGGCCCGGGTCAAGTGCGCCCTCCTGAGCTGGATGGCGTGGAAGGACGCGACGGCCCAGGCGCTGGGTGGCGCCGACGCCGAAAGGAAGACGGCATGAGCGAGACCGCTGAGATGAAGCCGGCCTCGGAGGAAGAACTCCGTGAGGCGCTGTACGACGTTGTCGACCCCGAGCTGGGCATCGACGTCGTCAACCTCGGTCTGATCTACGGCATCCACATCGACGACGCGAACATCGCGACGATCGACATGACCCTGACGTCGGCGGCCTGCCCGCTGACGGACGTCATCGAGGACCAGGCCAAGTCCGCCACGGACGGCCTGGTCAACGAACTGCGCATCAACTGGGTCTGGATGCCCCCGTGGGGCCCCGACAAGATCACGGACGACGGCCGCGAGCAGCTTCGGGCGCTCGGGTTCAACGTCTGACACAGAGCCTGTGAAAGGGGCCGCGGCCGTGTGCCGTGGCCCCTTCGGCATGCTCAGGCCAGTCCGTCCACCAGAAGGAACGCCGAGTCCGCGCGGAAGAGACCGGTGTTCTCGTAGGCGGCCAGCTTCAGCCGGAAGTTCTGGTGACGGAGGAAGCGGCCGGGGTAGTTCACCGACTCCAGCATGGTCGCGCCGCTGAAGGAGGACCCGCGGGGGCAGAACGTGGCGTCCTGCTCGAAGAGGCGGGAGCCGTCGTCGGAGTCGGCGCGGAGCAGGAAGTCGCGGTGGCGGAGGTAGGTGCCGTCGGACGTGGCGAAGGAGTAACAGCGGGCGTCGGCCAGGCCCTTGACGAGGGTGAAGGTGGCCGCGCGGCGGTCCGGGGCCGAGGTGACCGGGTCGAGCCTCACCAGGCCGTCGCCGAGGTGCCAGTAGCGGTCGGGGTAGTTGACGGAGCGGACGGACGTCCCGTGGCGGGCCGGCTTCGGGGAACCGGAGTGCGGCGCGGGGGACTTGGCAGGGGACGGGGCCGCGGGGGAAGCGGTCCTGGTGGGCGGTGCCGACGGCGACGGCGTGGCCGAGGCGGGCTTCGGCGGAGGCGTCGCGCTCGCCGGAGCGGTGGACGGGGAGGCGAAGGAGAGCAGCCCGGGGCCGTTGTCCGGCGGTGTGACGGTGGCTGTCTTCGCCGGGGGATCGTCGTGCAGGGCCATCGCCGTCACGCAGGCGGCTGCGGCCGCGAGGGCCAGTGCGGCGGCCGGCCAAAGTCTTCGTATGCGGGGGGTGTTGTGTGACACGGAGCCGCACAGTAGTGGAGGCGGAGGCCCCTCGGGGCCGTTTCGGCGAGCGATTTCTATGAAACTGAAACTTTCTTGCGGCAGCGCCTTGTGTACAGGCGTACGCAAGCGTTGTGTACGCTCGTACACATGGGATACCTGCTGCTCGCCGGCGCCATAGCCGCCGAGGTCGCCGCCACGACGGCGATGAAGTACACCGAGGGCTTCAGTCGGCTCTGGCCCTCGCTCGTGACCGCGCTCGGATACGTCGTCTCGTTCGCGCTGCTCGCCCAGACGCTGAGGACCGTCCAGATCGGCACGGCGTACGCCATCTGGTCCGGCGTGGGCACCGCGGCCATCGCCGTCCTCGGCCTGCTGCTGTTCGGAGAGGGCCTGAGCCCGGCCAAGGTCGCCGGGATCCTGCTGATCATCGCGGGAGTGGTGGTGCTCAACCTGGGCGGGGCGAGCCACTGATGCCCCGCCGCCACGACCCCGAGCGCCGGCAGCGGCTCATCGACGCGGCGATCCGTGTCGTCGGCCGGGACGGTATCGCCGGGCTGAGCCACCGCACGGTCGCCGCCGAGGCCGACGTACCGCTCGGCTCCACGACGTACCACTTCGCCACCCTGGAAGAGCTGCTGGTGGCCGCGCTGCGGCAGGCGAACGAGGGCTTCGGCAGGGTGCTGGCCGAGCTGCTGCCGCAGGACGGCGGGGGCGACCTCGCCGCGGATCTCGCCCGGGTGCTGGGCGAGTGGCTGGCCGGTGAGCGGACCGGCGTGGAGCTGGAGTACGAGCTGTACCTGGCGGCGCTGCGCCGCCCGGCGCTGCGTCCCGTCGCCGCCGAGTGGACCGAGCAGGCGGCGGTGCTGCTGGCCCGGCGCACGGACCCGGTCACCGCGCGGGCCCTGCTCGCGCTGATGGACGGCATCTGTCTCCAGGTGCTGCTCACGGGCGGTTCCTACGACGAGGAGTACGCCCGTGCCGCGCTGGCTCGGCTGATCCCCTGAACCCGCGCCCGGCACGTGAGACGCGGTTCGCCCTGACCACCCCGCCCACGTTAGGTTTTCTCCCATGACCGACTCTGCTTCCCGTACCACCGGCGCCGTCGCCGCCGGCCTCGCCACGATCGCCTCCGACGGCACCGTTCTCGACACCTGGTTCCCGGCCCCCGAGCTGGTCGAGGAGCCGGGCCCGGCCGGCACCGAGCGGCTGACCGCCGAGCAGGCGGCCGAGCTGCTGGGCGGCGGCGCGACCGCGGCGACCGGCCCGGACGCCCGCCGGGGCGTCGAGGTGGTCGCGGTCCGCACGGTCATCGCCTCGCTGGACGAGAAGCCGATCGACGCGCACGACGTCTACCTGCGCCTGCACCTGCTCTCGCACCGCCTGGTCAAGCCGCACGGCCAGAACCTGGACGGCATCTTCGGCCACCTCGCCAATGTCGCCTGGACCTCGCTCGGCCCGGTCGCCGTGGACGACATCGAGAAGGTGCGCCTGAACGCCCGCGCCGAGGGCCTGCACCTCCAGGTGACCTCGGTCGACAAGTTCCCGCGGATGACGGACTACGTCGCCCCGAAGGGCGTGCGCATCGCCGACGCCGACCGGGTCCGCCTGGGCGCGCACCTCGCGGCGGGCACCACGGTCATGCACGAGGGCTTCGTCAACTTCAACGCCGGTACGCTCGGCACCTCCATGGTCGAGGGCCGGATCTCCGCGGGTGTCGTGGTCGGCGACGGCTCGGACATCGGCGGCGGCGCCTCCACCATGGGCACCCTGTCCGGCGGCGGCAACGTGATCATCTCCATCGGCGAGCGCTGCCTGATCGGCGCCGAGGCGGGCGTCGGCATCGCCCTCGGCGACGAGTGCGTGGTCGAGGCCGGCCTGTACATCACCGCGGGCACCCGCATCACCATGCCCGACGGCCAGATCGTCAAGGCCCGCGAGCTGAACGGCGCCTCGAACATCCTCTTCCGCCGCAACTCGGTCACCGGCACCGTCGAGGCCCGCCCGAACAACGCGGTCTGGGGCGGCCTGAACGACATCCTGCACAGCCACAACTGACGGCACCGCACCGCCGGAGCGCCCTTCACCACGTGGTGGAGGGCGCTCCGTCATGCGGGCAGAGTCTGCGCGAACTCCCGTAGCGCCGTGAAGTCGGGCTCGCGCAGGCCGAGCCTCGGGTTCACGTGATGGAGCAGGGCGGGGCCGGGATGGCGGGCCCTGACGTACAGCGTGTCCGCCGGGCTCTGCTCGTCGTCCACCCAGGCGAACGGGCGGCCCCCGGCGTACGCCACGATCGCCTCCGTCTTCCAGTGCACGCCGTCCGGGCGC
The DNA here is from genome assembly GCF_040645635.1 of Streptomyces sp. NPDC046727. NCBI lineage: Bacteria > Bacillati > Actinomycetota > Actinomycetes > Kitasatosporales > Streptomycetaceae > Streptomyces > Streptomyces sp. NPDC046727. The sequence continues at coordinate 66,643 of NZ_JBEYYR010000010.1, read as the reverse complement.
TCGGCGAACAGGCCGGTGCCGAAGTCGACGTAGGGCAGCGCGGGCAGGCCGACGACCGGGGCGATCCAGGTGTTGGCCTCGGCCATCCAGCTCGTCGCCCAGCACAGTTCGTAGCCCAGCCCGAGCAGGGCCGGGCCGTGGTCCGGGTTCAGCCAGACCCGTAGCGGGCGCCGGGAGAACAGGGGCACCCGGATCGTCGTGTAGCCCTCGGGCCGGCGTTCCGGCTGGGCCGCGTACGGGTTGAGGGGGCCGTCGACGTCCAGGAACAGCAGGGGGCGGCTCACGGGGACACCGTACGGCAGCGCAGCCCGCCGGCCGTCGGAAATTTCTTCGGGCGGCAGGCATAGTGGCGGGCCGGTGCACACGTCAGGAGGGGTGCAGGGCCCGGACAACCAGGTGCGGCCCGGGGGAAGAGAAGGTGACGATGGATGCCGAAGCGCAGGAGAGTTTCCGGGAGTTCGTGGCCGGCAGGTCGTCCGCGCTGCTGAAGACCGCCGTCCTGCTGACCGGCGGGGACCGGCACGCGGCCGAGGATCTGCTGCAGAACGCGCTGGTCAAGGCGGCCGGCCGGTGGCAGCGGATCGACGAGCCGGAGGCGTATGTCCGGCAGATCCTGTACCGGCAGCAGATCAGCCGCTGGCGGCTGAAGTGGCGGCGGCGGGAGGTCACGGTCGCCCGGCCGCCGGAGGGCGGCCACGCCCCGGACGCGTCGGGCGCCGCCGAACTGCGGATGCTGGTGCGCACGGCTCTGTCCCGGCTCACCGCCCGCCAGCGCACCGTGCTGGTGCTGCGCTACTTCGAGGACCTGCCGGAGGCGGAGGTGGCCCGGATCCTGGGCTGCTCCGTGGGCACCGTACGGTCCACCACCCACCGCTCCCTGGCCAGGCTCCGTGACCTGGCGCCCGAGCTGTCGGCGGTCGGGCCCCGGCCGCAGCAGCCGTCCCGTGACCTGTCGCCCGTGGAGGTGCGTCCGTGAACGTCGAGGAACTCGTGCGCGAGGCGCTGTGGGAGCAGGCCGACGCGCAGCCGCCGGCGGCGGCGGGATTCGCCGACCGGGTGCTCGGTGCGCGCCGGCGCCGCCGCAACCGCCGGTTCGCGTCCGTCGCCGCGGCCACCGCCGCCGTGGTGGCGATCGCCGTCGGGGTGCCGCTGCTGGACTCCGGCCACCGGACGGACGCACGGCCGGCCGGCGTGCCGGACTCCGGTGAGGTCCGGGCGCACCCGGACCAGGCGCCGCCGCGCGAACTGATCGGGGCCGGGGACACCGTGCTGGCCGCCTACTACACGGCGCGGATCCAGCAGCAGACCGCCGAGCGGGCCGTCGCGGCGCGCACCTACTGGCTGCTCGACCCGAAGACCGGGACGTACAAGAAGGACTCCCGCTGGTCCTTCGTCGCCGTCGCTCCCGGCCTGAAGACCGCCGCCGTGCTGGAGCGGACCCTGCCCGCGCACCGGATCGGCCTGCTCGACCTCGCGACGGGGGAGGTCGAGCGGTGGATCCCGGTCCAGCACGGCGTCGGCGGGCTCGCGTACTCGTACGACGGCACCGGGCTCGTGGCGACGACGTACGACGAGAACCCCGATCTGCGGGTCAGGGAGAAGATGGCCAGCGGGAACGGGAAGAAGCCCAAGGAGGAGTGGATGTGGGCGGCCCCGTACGGCCGTTCCAGCCGGTCCGGGTTCTACGACCTCGACGTCGCCTCCGGCAGGGGCTCCTGGAGCCCGGTCGCATCCGGCCGCGACCTCAACTCCCGCGCTGACTTCGCCTTCAGCCGCACCGGTGACTTCGTCTACGGGCAGTACATCGGCGGCCGGGACGGCATGCAGCAGTTCTACGACCTCAAGGGCGACAAGGTCAGCCCGCCCGCGGACGAGAAGTACCTGCGGTCGGACGTCCCGGCGCGGCTGTCGCCGAACGGCAGGCTCGCCGCCCTCGGCCTGACCAAGGAGGTCGCCGGCAACCCCGGCAGGTCCTACTCCTCGATCCGTGATCCCCGTACCGGCAAGGAGATCACCAAGGTCCGCGGCAGCCACCTCCTCGCCTGGACCGACGACAAGCACCTCATCGCCTGGGAACGGGTGACGAGCCTGGAGGAGGAGTACCGGCCCCGGCTCGTGCTGGTCACCCTCGGCAGCGACAAGGTCGTCCCGCTGAGCGGTGTCCAGGAGCCGTGGCAGCCCACCGACACGCAGTACGCGTGGGAGCCCGTCTTCGCCCGCCGCTGATCAGCCCGCGATGAGCGCCTCGTACGCCGCCAGCAGCCCGTCGGCCGTCTCCCGGCCGGCGGGCAGCAGCGGTGCGCGGAGCGGGCCCGCGGGCAGGCCGAGGCGGGCCAGGAGGGCCTTCGCGGTGACCGTGCCGGGCAGGCCCGCGCCCATCATCGCCTCGATCAACGGCATGGCCGCCAGCTGGAGTCGGGTCGCCCGCGCGGTGTCGCCCGCGTCGAACGCCGCGAGGATCGAGGCGATGTGGGCCGGTACGGCGTTCGCGACCGTGCTCACACAGCCCGCCCCGCCCACCGCGTACAGCGCCAGGACGTGCTCGTCGCAGCCCGCGTAGTACGCCAGGTCCGTCCGCGCCAGCACCTTCTGGGCGCCGAGGAGATCGTAGGAGCAGTCCTTGACGGCCACGATCCGCGGGTGCTCCGCGAGGCGGATCATCGTGTCCGGCTCGATCCGGGTGCCGGTGCGGCCCGGGATGTCGTAGAGCATCACCGGCAGCTCGCTCGCGTCGGCGACCTGGCGGAAGTGGGCGGCCACGGACTCCTGCGGCGGCTTGCTGTAGTACGGCGTCACCACCAGGACGCCGTCCGCGCCCGCCTTCCCGGCCGCGAGCGCCAGCTCCGCCGTGTGCCGGGTGTCGGAGGTGCCCACGCCCGCGACCAGGGCGACCCCGTCGCCGACCGCCTCCCGGACGGCCGTGACCAGCCGCGCCTTCTCCTCGTCGGTGGTGGTGGGCGACTCACCGGTGGTGCCGTTCAGGACCAGGCCGTCGCAGCCCTGGGACACCAGCCGCGCGGCCAGCCGCTGGGCGCCGCCCAGGTCGAGCGCGCCCGCCTCGGTGAAGGGCGTGATCATCGCGCAGAGGGTGCGGCCGAAGGGCGGGGACTTGCGTGTACTCGTCATGGGAGTAGTCTCGGCAGCGCATCGATGAAGCTCTACTTAATTCTTCTTCGGGATATCTCTAAGAGATTCTGATGAGTCCGCGGATGTGGCCGAGGCCCTGTGTCCAACTCGGCACCGGATGGGTCACTATGGCCGGAGGGTCACCGACGTCGTCAGGTCATGGGAGGCGCCATGAAGCTCGGCAAGGCACTGGCCACCGGGGTCGCCGAGGAGCGACCGCTCGTCCACGAGGAGGAGCTGCCGCTCCCCGAGGGGACCGTCCGCACCGAACCGGCCGAGCCGGCCCGCGAAGAGGCCCCGGCCGCCCGATGAGGCTGCGGCTCCCGGCGGAACGCCCGACGGAGCCGCCGACCGGCTACAAGATCGCCCACCCGGTGCTGTCCCAGGACGGCACCCGGGCCGGGTTCACCGGTGTGTCGCTCGGCGGCGCGCTGCCCTACGCCGTCCTCGACGACGCCTCCTGCGTCTACGGCCTGCGGCACCGCCCGCCCGCGCGCCGGTGCGACTGCGGCTTCCACTGCGTGCACGACCGGGCTGCCGCCGAGGCCCTGCTGTGCACCGCCGAACACCGGGCGGCGGTCCTGCTGGACGTCTCCGTCCTCGGCGCCTACATCCGCTTCGAGCGCGGCTTCCGCTACGCCCGGCAGCGGGTGCGCTCGGCCACGGCCGGGCCCTGCGGCTGCGGCGCCCGGGCCGCCGCGCTGGCCGACGCCGGCTGGGGCCGGCCGGGCTGGCGGGTCCTGGCCCCCGCCTGCGGGGGCTGCGTGCGCGGACGTCCGTCCGTCTCCCTCGCGGGGTTCGCCCGGCTGGCCGGGCACGGGCTCCGCGTGCTCGCCGGAGGCGGCGGTACGGGCCTCACGTCCGCCGAGTCGGCCGCCGCCGCCGGGCTGGGTGTGCCCGAACTCGTCGCCGAGGCCGCCCTGTTGCAGGCCCGTCTCGACTGGTTCCAGACCCAACTCGCGCGCCTCGGCGAACGCGGGGCCGACGGCGCGCAGGGCTGAGGAGCCTCCGTCCGGGTACCCGGACGTTCCGCGGAGAGAGGAGGCGGAACACACACCGTGACCGGCCCAGCCGCCGTGCGCCGGACTCGGCGCGATCAGGGAAAGGGCACACCGATGAGGCACAGGAACCCGCACCGCTCGGGCGCCAAGGGCCCCGACGAGCTGCGGCAGCAGATCGAACACACCCGGCACCGGCTCGGCGACACCGTCGCCCACCTGGTGGGCCGGGCCGACATGAAGGGCCGGGCCCGGACGCGGGCCGACGACCTGATGGACAAGGCCGGCGCCATGACCGTACAGCTGCGCGCCGGCGCCGCCCACGCGGGGCACGGCATGCAGGACCGGGCGTCCAGGGCGGGGCATCTGGTGCAGGACCGCGCCGTGCGGACCGGGCACCGCGCGCAGGAACGGATGACCAAGGCCGGCCACCTGATGCAGGAGCGGGCCGGGCACGGCGGGCACACGCTGCAGGACCGGGCGGTCCGGGCCGGGCACGTCCTGCAGGACCGGGCGGTCACCGCCGGGCGCACCGTGGAGCACGACCTGCGGGTGCCGCGGCCGGTGCGGCTCGCCGTGGGCACCGCGAGGCAGCATCCACGGCCGGCACTGATCGTGGGCGCGGCGGTCGCCGCCGTCGTCGGCGCGGCCGTGATCTGGCGCCGGATCGACCGCCACCGGTAGCGCCGCCGGCGGCGGGAAGGCAACGGCGGGACCGGCCGGGCTCGACGCCCGGCCGGTCCCGCCACCGGGTCACGGCCGGAACCGCAGCACCTGCGGGTCGTGGTCGCTGATCTGGTCGTTGAACTCCGAGTTGACGTGCACGCTGTCGTACTCGAAGTCGCAGCCGCGCCGGATCGACGGGCTGATCAGGATCTGGTCCAGGACCTGCTGGTTGCCCTGGTAGTCGTAGGTGTAACGCTCGCTCTTCGGCAGCGACTTGATCGCCGACCACAGCGCGCCGTCGCCTTCGAGGATCTTCGTGGTCCCGGAGAACTCGAAGTCGTTCATGTCGCCGAGCGCGATGACGTCCGCGTTCTTCTGGGCGGCCAGGATGTCCTTGACGAACGCGTTCACCGCGGTCGCCTGGGCGTGCCGCTGGATCTCCGAGCTGCGCACCGGCGGCTGGTACTGGGAGGTCAGACCCTGGTCGCCGCCCTTGGAGTTGAGGTGGTTGGCGATCACGAAGACGGTCTTGCCGCGGAAGACGAACTCGCCCGCGAGCGGCTTGCGGCTGCTCTTCCAGGCCGCGTTCGCCGGGTCGATCCGGCCCGGGGAGGCCGTCAGCCGGGCCTTGCCCTGCTCCTTGGTGACGCCGACCGCGGTGGTCGAGTCGCCGCCCGCGCGGTCCGTGAAGGAGACCCGCTCCGGGTTGAACAGGAACACCTGGCGGATGTTGCCGCCGGGCTCGCCGCCGTCCTGGTCGTTGACCGGGTTGATCGAACGCCAGTCGTACTTCGGGCCGCCCGCCGCGACGATCGCGTCGATCAGCTTGGTGACGGTCTCGTTCGCGTCGACCGTGCCGTCGTCCTTGGCGCCGTTGTTGTCCTGGATCTCCTCCAGGGACACGATGTCGGGCGACTGGAGGTTGTGCACGATCGCCGAGGCGTGCTGGTCGAAGGTGCCGTCCGACGGGTCGAGGTTCTCGACGTTGTACGTCGCCACCGCCAGCTCGCCGCGCGACTGCCGCTGCGTCGTCTCGCGCTCCAGGCCGCCGCTGTCCAGCGTGCCGAGCTTGCTCGCGACGAGGGTGTAGCCGCCGAACTGGTTGAAGTCCAGCGGGCCGGTGGTGGCGCCCTCCAGGGTGTCGCCGACGTTCGCCTTCGGGAAGTCGGCGGTCGCGCCCAGGGACTGGATCTGCAGCCGGCCGGTGTTCTGCGCGTCGTAGGAGCCGTAGACCGTGCCACCGCGGCGGCTGCGGTGCTCCCACGGCTTCACCGTGGCCCACAGCTCGCTGTAGGGGTCGGTCGCGGTGACCACGCGGACGTCCTCGACCTGGACGTTCATGCCCTCAAGGGACTCGTAGTAGTCCAGGGCGTACGCCGACGGGTCCAGGGTGAGGGCGTTGACCGAGTTGGCCGCGGCGGCGTCGCCCTCCGGGGCGTACGCGTCCGGCACCGCGTCCTCGTCGACCGTGACCGGCGCCGGGACCGCGTTGCCCGTGGAAACAGTGGTGACCACCGGCTTGGTGATCTCCGTCACCGACTGGTTGCCGGACGATGCGCCGCCCGGGACGTACTCGGAGACCGTGCCGGTCACCGTCACCGAGTCGCCGACCGCGACCTTCGGCGCGGAGCCGGTGAAGACGAACACGCCCTCGCTGGTCGCCGGGTTGTCGTCCGGGGTCGGGTCCTGGAGCCAGAAGCCCTTGGAGGAGCCGTAGGCGCGGGTGGCCGTGACGATGCCGGGCACGTCCGTGACCTTCTGGCCCGCGTAAGGCGATATTCGGGTCGTGCCCTGGACGTCGTGGACGCGCACCGAGTCGGCGTGCGCGGGCGAGGTGAGGACGACTGCGGACGTCGCGCTGCAGACGGCGGCGACGGTGAGCGCGGCGAGGCGCGCGGAAGACCTGCTCGGCAAGGGTTCCCTCCGGGGACGTGCGTGAGCGCCGGGACGAGGGTGGAACGGAAGCGTGCGGGGCTCGTAGCCCTCAGTGACACGCGTAGAGCAGAGTGAACAGTTGTCCCCCCAACTTCTACGCGCGTCAATCTCCTGCCTGGCGCCGGGAGTTGTCAAGGTTTCGGCCATGTACGGCCGCTTGCCGGGAGATGAACCGGGCGGCATGGGTGGAAATCCGTCTAGGCTGAGCGGCTGAGCCCGTTTCACGGTCCGAGGAGAACCAGCCGATGTCAGACAGCTCCCCCCTGCCGCCCGCGCGGCTGCACCCCGAAGCGGAGCTGGCGCGCGCCGCGCTGTCCACGCCGTTGCTCTCCCGGGCCGCCCGTCTGGCCCGCTGGGCCGGGCCCGAGACCCGCGTGGACGCCGGCGGCGGACTGGCCGAGGAGCAGCTCCCGGCCGCCGCCGACCTGCTCGGACTCACCGGCGACGACGCCGCCGCGTACGCGAGCGAGGCCTGGCGCGTCGCCGTGGACGCCGGCCTGGTCGAGATCGTGGACGAGGAGGCCGGCACCGTCCGCGCGGGCGAGGAGCTGGCGCTGCTCACCGGCGGCTCCCCGCGGGACGTGCTCACCGTATGGCTCGCCGCGCTGGAGACGGTCCTCGCCGACGCGGGCGTGCCCGACCTGGACGACCTGGTCGACGCGCTGGACGAGGGCGGAGAGGTCGATTTCTCGTCACTCGGCTGGGACCCCGAGGCCGAGGCGGAGTTCCTCGACGGCGTCCTCGGCAACCTCTACCTGCTGACCGTCAGTGAGGACGGCGCCGGCGAGGGTGCCGTCCCGCTGCCCGCCCTCGCCGCCTCCATGATCGTGCCCGACGACATGGGCGAGCCGACCAACGACGTCCTGGAGCAGGTCTCCGACGCGATGATGCGGCTGGACGACCAGTTCCGGTTGCTGGAGCCGGTCGGGCTCGTGGCGTACCGGCCGGTGGACGAGGCGCTGATGGCCGACGCCGACGAGGAGCCCGCGGCGCCGGTCGACGACACCGACGTCGCCCGGTACGGCATGGTCCGGCTCACCCCGCTCGGTGTGTACGGGCTGCGGGCGCGGCTGCTGGAGGCCGGGTTCGAGGCACCGGCCGTCGGCGACCTGGTCGACAAGGGCGCCGACGTGCTGCTCGACGGCACCGCCCGGTTCGGCCCGTCCGCCGCCCGGGACGAGACCGAGCAGTGGCTCGTCCGCCGCGAACCGCTCGCGGCGGCACGGGAACTGCTCGCGGCGGCCCGCGGCGCGGACCCCGGGGCCCCGCTGCGCAGGCTGCGCTGCCAGCAGGCGCTGACGCTGGTGGGCGCCGAGGCCGAACCGGCGCTGCGCGAGGTGCTGGGCGACCCCGAACTGGGCGGGCTCGCCCGGGTGTGGCTGAGCGAGCGGGGCGCCGCGGGGGTGCCGGCGCCGTCGCAGGACATGGTGTTCTGGCTGACCATCGACACCCTGGCCGCGCAGCTCCAGGCCGAGGGCAACTCCGAGGAACTGCAGGCCCTGGTGGAGGGGCTGGCCGCGCAGCACAGCGGGTTCTTCGCCGCGGCCTGGCGGGTGGAGCACCCCGCCACCGCCGAGGTGCTGGACGCGATGGGGCGGCTGCATCCGGACAAGAAGGTGGCCAAGGAGGCCCGGAAGGCGGCCTTCAAGGCGCGCTCCCAGCAGGCCGGTTGAGCCACGGGGACGATTCCCGGCAGCGGGTGACGACAGCCAGTGCTTGGGCCGCTCATGGGGTGACGCGTACGGGTTCATGGAACGGGGGTCCCGGAAGTAGCCGGGCGTTCAACTCCCGTTCAGCGGTTGGCGGAAACGTGTGCGCCGAAACCCGAGGCCCCCCACCCTCCACGGCACTTCCACCGTCGTCACAGGAGACACCATGTCGCTCACCCGCAGGGACTTCGCCAGAAAATCCGCGATCACCGGTGCCGGGGTCGCCCTGGCGGGCAGTGTCGGCGCCCTCGCCACCGCGCCGAACGCCCTCGCTGCCACGGAGACCGGGAGCGCCGAGGGCGAGTCCGAGCACGGGGGCCACCACGGCGTCGGCTACGGCCCGCTGATCGCCGACCCGGACGGCATCCTCGCCCTGCCCGCCGGCTTCGAGTACAAGATCATCACCTACAGCGGCCGGACCACCCTGGAGTCCGGCGAGTTCACCCCGTCCAACCACGACGGTACGGCCACCTTCGAAGGCCCCCGCGGCGCCACCCTGCTCGTCAACAACCACGAGCTGGCCGGCGCCCGCGCCAAGTGGCCGCACCCGGTGCCGCTCACCGAGGGACTCGTCTACGACCCGGCGGCGGCCGGCGGCTGCACCGTCGTCGAGGTCCGCCGCGGCGGCGAGGTCGCCGAGTGGGTGGGGATCGCCGGCACCGCCACCAACTGCGCGGGCGGCAGTACCCCGTGGGGCACCTGGCTGACCTGCGAGGAGACCGAGGACAAGGCCGGCAAGAACGGCTTCACCAAGGACCACGGCTACGTCTTCGAGGTCGACCCGGAGGACCGCCGGGCCAACCGCGACCCCAAGCCCATCAAGGCCCTGGGCCGCTACGCCCACGAGGCCGTCGTGGTCGACCCCAGAAGCGGCCACCTCTACCTCACCGAGGACGCCTCCGGCCCCAACGGCCTGCTGTACCGCTGGACCCCGCCGGAGGACTTCCGCCACGGCCGCGGCAAGCTGCGCACCCTCGCCGACGACGCCGGCGTGCTCCAGGCGTTCAGGTGCTTCGACTCCGGCGGCAAGTTCGTGGACGACCTGTCCCGCGCCACCAGGATCGGCACGGTGTTCGGCGTCGACTGGGTGGACGTCCCCGACCGTGACGCCAGGACCGTCTCGGTGCGCAAGCAGTTCACCGACGGTCAGGTCACCCGCGCCCGCAAGCTGGAGGGCATGTGGTGGGGCGACGGCGGCGTGTACGTCGTCTCCTCCTTCGCCCGCACCGAGAGCCCCGTCCAGCACGACGGCGCCGTCTGGTTCTACGACCCCAAGCGCCGCACGCTGACGCTGAAGGTGCTGCTCGGCGTGAACCCGGACCCGGCCGAGGACGGCGCCTTCGACGGCCCCGACAACATCACCGTCTCCCCGTACGGCGGCCTGGTCATCGCCGAGGACGGCGAGGGCGTCCAGCACCTGTTCGGCGCCACCGAGAGCGGCCGGACCTACCCGATCGCCCGTAACGAGCTGAACATCGGCACCGAGGAGGAGCCGGAGTACAGCGAGTTCACCGGCGTCACCTTCTCGCCCGACGGCAGGACCCTGTACGCCAACATCCAGACGCCCGGCATCATGCTCGCCATCACGGGCCCCTGGAAGCGCCACAAGCGGTAAGTAATTCGCTGGCCCGACCCGCGGCCGTCCTCCTAAGCTGACGTACGTCCAGGTGCGACAGGCAGGACCTACTTCCACTCTTAATGGGGAGGCCGCGGGTTCGAATCCCGCCACCGGCTCCGACAGGCCGGTGTAGCTCAGGGGCAGAGCACCACTGGTTCCGCCGACCTCGATCTCTGGACACCGAAAACTTCACGCACCTCCCGGTGCGCAGGCTGCGGTTACTTCTTTTGCAAAGAGAATCCACGACCGCCGCCGACCTGATCTCGGGAGGCGCAGCACATGGTGGGTGTCCGGTGCGCAGGCAGCGGTTACTTCGGGACACGGTATGTTGCGGGTTCGAATCCCGTCATCGACCCCAGGTTCGATGTGGCGGAACTGGAAGACGCGCCGGGTTATGTACCGTCGCCGATCCTGACCTCGGCCACCTTCCTTTTGCTGCGCCTCCCTCCGAAAGAGCAACGAATTCGGGGGAATTCACCATGGCGCGATTCAACACGCGTGCCGCCAAGGCTCAGCTGAAGTCGGCGGTCACGTCGACCGGCCGGGTGCTGCGGACCCACGAGGGCGGCCGGGGCCAGGAGCGCGATCCGCGCTCCGAGCTGTTCCTGCTCGCCGTCGCCAACTTCGTCTCGCAGCACACCTTCTACGAGAAGGCCCAGGACCGAGACGACCGCTTCACCCGCCTCGTCCGCGACCTCGCGGTCAGCGACCCGGAGTGGACGGCCGGACTGCTCGGCTGGTTGCGCGGCGAGGGCAACATGCGCACGGCCTCGATCGTCGGCGCCGCCGAGTACGTGCACGCGCGGCTGGCAGCCGGGGCGACCGACGGCCCGTCGAACCGGCAGGTCGTGGCCTCCGTGCTGCGGCGCCCGGACGAGCCCGGCGAACTGCTCGCGTACTGGACGTCCACGTACGGCCGCGCCCTGCCCAAGCCCGTCAAGCGCGGTGTCGCCGACGCCGTGCGCCGGCTCTACCACGTCCGGTCGCTGCTCAAGTACGACACCGCCTCCAAGGGCTATCGCTTCGGCGACATCCTCAACCTGGTGCACGCCTCGCCGGACCCGGACAAGCCGTGGCAGGGCGACCTGTTCCGGTACGCGCTCGACCGGCGCCACCACCCGGACGCCGCGGTACCGCCCACGTCGCTTCCGGAGCTCGCCCTGCACCGTGAGCTGATGGCGCTGCCCGTCGAGCAGCGGCGGGCGGTCGTCACCTCCGCCGACGGCGCCGAGCGGCTGGCGGCGGCCGGCATCACCTGGGAGGCGCTGGCCGGCTGGCTCCAGGGGCCGATGGACAAGGCGGCCTGGGAGGCCGTGATCCCGTCCATGGGCGCGATGGCACTGGTCCGCAACCTGCGGAACTTCGACGAGGCCGGGGTCTCGGACGAGGTCGCCGCCCGGGTCGCGGCGAAGATCAGCGCCCCGGAGGAGGTGCGCCGCTCGCGGCAGTTCCCCTTCCGCTACCTGGCCGCGTACCAGCACGCGCCCTCGCTGCGCTGGTCCTATCCGCTGGAGCAGGCGCTCGGCCACTCGCTGGCCAACGTGCCCGCGCTGCCGGGCCGCACGCTCGTGCTGGTGGACCGTTCGGGCTCCATGTTCTGGTCGCAGGTGTCCGAGCGCTCGCAGCTCAACCGGGCCGACGCGGCGGCGGTCTTCGGCACCGCCCTCGCGCTGCGGGCGGCGAAGGCCGATCTCGTGCAGTTCGGCTCGACCAGCGACAAGGTCCCGTTCCGCAGGGGCGAGTCGGTGCTGAAGATCCTGGAGCGCTTCGGCGACCTGGGCGGCACCGACACCACCGAGGCGGTGCGCCGGCACTACAAGGGGCACGACCGGGTGCTGATCGTCACCGACGAGCAGTACACCCCGCACCGGCACGGCGACCCGACCGCCCAGATCCCCGACCGGGTCCCGGTCTACACCTGGAACCTGGAGGGCTACCGGGCGGGTCACGGCCCGTCGGGCACGGGCAACCGCCACACCTTCGGCGGCCTCTCCGACGCGGCCTTCCGGATGGTCTCGCTGCTGGAGAGCGGCGGGGAGGGCCGCTGGCCCTGGCTCGCCTGAGCACCCGCGCCCGTCCGGGCGGCAGCCCGGCCGGCCGACGCCGAGCGGCACCGGCCGGCCCGCGCTAGGCGGCTTCGCGCCTGCCGGTCAGGACCGTCGCCGCCACCAGCAGGCCGGCCAGGGTGAGCAGGGCGCCGGCGGCGAAGGCGTGGGCGGCGCCGTGGGTGAGGACGGCGTCCGGGGACCCGGTGGTGTGCCGGGTCGCCGTGCCGTACACCGTCACCAGGACGGACAGGCCGACCGTGCCGCCCAGCCACTGCAGGGTCTGCAGCAGTCCGGAGGCCGCGCCCGCCTCCTTCGGGGTGACGGCGGCCAGGATCGTCGCGTTGAGCGGCATGAAGCTCATGCCCAGGCCGAGGCCCACCAGGACCAGCGGTCCGAGGAGCCCGGCCGCGTAGCCGTCCCCGGGCTCCAGCCGGGCCAGCAGGCCGGTGCCGAGCGCGGCGAGGGCCATGCCGGTCAGCAGCACCGGCTTGGTGCCGAACCGGGCCAGCAGCCGGGGCACCAGCCGTACGGTCGTGAACATCACCAGGGTCATCGGCAGGAAGGCGAAGCCCGCGCGCAACGGGCTGTAGCGCAGCACCTGCTGGCCGAACAGGGTGAGGAAGTAGAAGGCGCCGAACATGCCAGCGGGCAGCAGCAGGATGCTCACGTATCCGCCGGCCCGGTTCCGGTCCGCGAACAGGCGCAGCGGCAGCACCGGTTGGTCCGCCCGCGACTCGACCAGCAGGAAGCCGGCGAGCAGGACGGCCGCCGCGGCGAAGCCGAGCAGGGCCCGGGTGTCGCTCCAGCCGCCCTCCGAGACCCGGATGAAGGCGTACACCAGCGAGGTCGTGCCGGCCGTCCCGGTCAGCGCGCCCGGCAGGTCGAAGCGGCCCGTGTGGCGCGGGGTCTCGGCGACGAAGCGGGGCAGGGCGAGGACCAGCGCCAGGCCGATGGGGACGTTGACGAGCAGGGCCCAGCGCCAGGACGCCCAGGAGGTGAGCATGCCGCCGAGGACCAGGCCGACGGAGCCGCCGATGCCGGCCATGGAGGAGTAGACGCTCAGCGCGCGGTGCCGGGGCGGGCCGTCGGGGAAGCTGGTGGTGATCAGGGCGAGGGTGCTCGGGGCGATCAGGGCCCCGCCGAGACCCTGGAGCGCGCGGGCGGCGAGCAGCCAGCCCCCGTCGGTGGCGAGCCCGCCGAGCAGCGAGGACACGGCGAACAGCAGGACGCCGCCGGTCAGGGCGCGGCGGCGGCCCAGGATGTCGCCGACCCGGCCGCCGAGCAGCAGCAGACCGCCGAAGGCGAGGGTGTAGGCGTTGAGGACCCAGGACAGGCCGGTGCGGCTGAAGTGCAGACCCCGCTGGATGTCCGGCAGCGCTACGTTGACGACGGTGGAGTCGACGCCGACCATCAGGTAGGCGGTGACGATGACGAGGAGGGTGGTGCCGAGCCGCGCGGGTGGCGCGGGTGTAGCTGCGGACGCGGATGCGGTGGCGGACGGTGCGGACGGGGTGGACAAGGCGGTCTCCCGGTCTGTGTGTCCCCGGGCGCACGGCGTCCGCGGGCAGGGGCGAGCTGCCCACGGAGCACTGCGGCGGTAAGCGGGGACTGTCTCCGTTTAGTGCTCGATAAGATACGGAGAGAGTCCCCGGTTTGCAAGGAGTGAGTGGATGACGCAGGGCAGGCCCATGCGCGCGGACGCTCGGCGCAACTACGAGCGATTGCTGAAGGTGGCGGTGGAGGCCTTCGCCGAGCATGGGGAGAACGCGTCACTCGACGACATCGCCAAGCGGGCGGGCGTCGGCTCGGGCACGCTCTACCGGCACTTCCCGAGCCGGCAGGCCCTCCTGGAGGCGGCGTACTTGGACCGGATCGAGGCGCTGGGGGTGCGCGCCGACGAGCTGGCGAAGGAGCTGCCGCCGGGCGAGGCGCTCACGGAGTGGCTGTACGAGCTGGCTGTCGGCACCCTTCAGGTGCGGGGCATGAAGGCCCTGCTCAGCTCGGCGGTGACGGACGGCGCCGCGGCGACACTGACGGCCTGCGGGACCGTGGTGAAGGGCGCGATGGCCCGGCTGGCGCAGGCGGCGCAGGCGGACGGCGCGCTGCGGAGGGACGTGGAGCCGATCGAGGTGCTGCGGCTGGCGCACGGAGTGGCGATGGCCACGGAGCTGGCGCACGGGGAGCCGAAGGAGATCCGCCGGTATCTGTCCCTGCTCACGGAGGGACTGCGGCCGGGCGGGGAGCACGGACAACCGGGCGCCCCCTGACCGACGGGGGCGCCGATGGCTGTCGTACGACCGCTTACAGGGCCCGCGCCCCCGGATCCACCATGTTCCGCACCGTGCGGGCCTTCACGAAGTCGCCCATGGCCGTCATGTCCCACTCGCCGGAGAACTGGCGGATGAGCTTGGCCATCATGACGCCCGTCTGGGGCTCGGCACCGGTGAGGTCGAAGCGGACCAGCTCCTCGCCCGTGGCCGCGTCGACCAGGCGGCAGTACGCCTTGGCGACCTCCGTGAACTTCTGGCCGGAGAAGGAGTTGACCGTGAAGACCAGGCCGGTGACCTCCTGGGGGAGGCGGCCGAGGTCGACCATGATGACCTCGTCGTCACCACCGCCCTCACCGGTGAGGTTGTCGCCGGAATGCTTCACTGCGCCGTTCAGGATCGTGAGCTTGCCGAAGTAGCAGCTGTCGATGTGGTTGCGCTGCGGGCCGTAGGCGATGACCGAGGCGTCCAGGTCGATGTCCTTGCCGCGGAACGCCGGCTCCCAGCCGAGGCCCATCTGCACCTGGGAGAGCAGTGGCCGGCCGCCCTTGACCAGGGACACGGTCTGGTTCTTCTGGAGGCTGACGCGGCCCTTGTCGAGGTTGATCTTCCCGGCGCCCGGCGCCGGAGCGGGCGGCGGGGCCACCGGCTGCGGCGGGGCGGCGGGAGCGGCCGGGACGGTGGGCGCGGCGGCCGGCTGCGGCGGGGCCGCTGGGGCCGCGGCCGGTTCCTCCACCGTCACGCCGAAGTCCGTCGCGATGCCGGCCAGTCCGTTGGCGTACCCCTGGCCGACGGCGCGGGCCTTCCACTGGCCGTTGCGCCGGTAGATCTCCACGATCACCAGCGCCGTCTCCGTGCCGAGCTGCGGCGGTGTGAACGTGGCCAGGGCCGAGCCGCCGTCCGCGTCCCGGATCGTGGCCGTCGGCTCGATGCCCTGGAAGGTCTGGCCGGCCGCGTCCGGGCTGGCCGTGACCACGATCTTCTCGATGTCCGGCGGCACCGCGGCGGTGTCGACCGTGATCGCGTCGGGCGCCGCACCGCCGCCGGACGTGTACGTCACGCCCGGTCCGGCGGGCTGGTTGTAGAAGATGAAGTCGTCGTCGGAGCGCACCTTGCCGTCGGCGGTGAGCAGCAGGCCCGACACGTCGAGCCGCACCGGAGCGGAGACGTCCACCGTCACGCGCGCGGCCGGAAGAGGGATGTTCGAGCCAGGGGTCATAGCTGTCATGCCGGGTGAACGAACGACACCGCTTTACCGTTCCCTTACCGACGGCGAGCGGACCCCCGATCGGCTCAGGGCACCACGACGATCTTGCGGCCGACCCCCGCCGCGAACTGCTCCAGCGCCTCGGGGTACCGGTCCAGCGGGATCCGGTCGCTGATGAAGACGTCGGGATCCAGGACGCCGTTCGCGAACAGCTCCGCCGCCCGTTCGAAGCTGTGCAGCACCGCCATGGAGCCGGTGATGGTGATCTCCTGGTTGTAGATGCGGTACGGGTCGATCGTCACCCGGGTCGCGTAGTCGGCCACGCCGAACTGCAGGAACGTGCCTGCCTTGGCCACCCGCTCCAGGCCGTCCTGGATCGCCTTGGCGTTGCCGGTGGCGTCCACCACCACGTCCCAGCCCTGCGGCCGGTCCAGCTCGTCCGCGCTGCCGGCCGCGCCCGAGACCCCGAGCCCGCGGGCCGTCTCCAGGCGGGCCGGGTTGATGTCCACCACGTCCACGCGGGCCGCGCCGGTCCGCTTGGCCAGCTCCAGCATCATCAGGCCCATGGTTCCGGAGCCGTAGATCAGCACGTGGGCGCCCAGGCGGGACCGGAGCACGTCGTAGCCGCGCACCGCGCAGGACAGGGGTTCGATCAGGGCCGCGTCCTCGGTGCGCACATGCTCGGGCAGCTTCACGCAGTTCGCCACGGGGGCCACGGCGTACCGGGCCGCCCCGCCCGCCGTCGTCACGCCGATCGCGCCCCACCGCTCGCACATGTTGTTGTGGCCGTCGCGGCAGTACCGGCACTCGTAGCAGTACAGCGAGGGGTCCACGGCCACCCGGTCGCCGACCGCGACCTCGGTGACCCGGGTGCCGACGCCGACGACCTCGCCGGCGAACTCGTGCCCCGGCACGATCGGCAGCTCGGGCGCGAACTCGCCCTGGAGGATGTGCAGGTCGGTGCCGCACAGGCCGCAGGCGGCGACCTCGACGACGACCTCGCGGGGTCCCGGCGTCGGGTCGGGGACCTCGGTGACGACGGCCCGGCCCACGGACTCGATGACGGCGGCCTTCATTTCACGGCTCCAAGCGACAGGCCCTGGACCAGCTTGTCCTGGGCGGCGAACCCCGCGGCGAGCACCGGCAGGGAGACGACGAGCGACGCGGCGCACACCTTGGCCAGGAACAGGCCCTGGCTGGTGATGAAGCCGGTCAGGAAGACGGGGGCGGTCTGGGCGACCACGCCCGTCAGGACCCGGGCGAACAGCAGCTCGTTCCAGCTGAAGATGAAGCAGATCAGGCCGGTGGCGGCGATGCCGGGCAGGGCGATGGGGGCCACCACGCGGGCGAGGATCGTCGGCAGCCGGGCGCCGTCGATCTGCGCCGCCTCGATCACCGCGACCGGTACCTCGGCGAGGAACGACTGCATCATCCACACCGCGATCGGCAGGTTCATGGAGGTGTAGAGGATGACCAGGAACCAGATGTTGTCGAGCATCCCGGTGTTCTTCGCGAACAGGTAGACCGGCAGCAGTCCGGCCACGACCGGCAGCATCTTCGTGGACAGGAAGAAGAACAGGACGTCCGTCCACTTCCTCACCCGGCGGATCGACAGCGCGTACGCCGCCGGCAGGGCGAGGAGCAGCACGCAGACCGTGGAGACCACCGACGCGACCGTCGAGTTGACCAGCGCCGGCCAGGGACTGGCCCCGCCGCCCGCGCCGAAGAACTCGCGGTAGCCGTCCAGGGTGAGGGCGGCGCCGAAGGAGGGCGGGTTGGTCGCCGCGTCCGCCTCGGAGTGGAGGGACGTCAGCGCCATCCAGGCGATGGGCAGGAAGAACACGATGCCGGCCAGCCAGGCCACCAGGCCGAGGCCCAGACCCCGGTGCTTCCTGATGCTCACGGCGATGTCGCTCATGCGCGGGACACCTCCTCGCGGAACAGGGACGACACCACGCGCAGGGCGAAGGTCGCGATGACGATCGAGCCGATGACCACCAGGACACCGGCGGCCGAGGCCAGGCCGTTCTCGTGGGCCTGGTAGAAGCTCTGGTAGACGGTGTAGGGGAGGTTGGCGGTGCCCAGGCCGCCGGACGTGATCGTGAAGACCGCGTCGAAGTTCTGGACGATGTAGATCGAGCCCAGCAGGGCGCCGAGTTCGAGGTAGCGGCGCAGGTGCGGGAGCGTGATGTGCCGGAAGACCTGCCAGTCGTTCGCGCCGTCCACCCGCGCGGCCTCGATCTGCTCGGGGTCACGGCTCTGCAGTCCGGCGAGCAGGATCAGCATCATGAACGGCGTCCACTGCCACACCAGGGAGGCCTCGACCGCCAGCAGCGGGGTGCCCGAGATCCAGTCGGGCTGTGGCCCGCCGACGTAGTGCAACAGGCCGTTGAGCAGGCCGTACTCGGGGTTGTAGAGAACGTGCTTCCAGAGCAGGGCCGCGGCCACCGGGACCACCAGGAACGGGGCGATCAGCAGGGTGCGGACGAGGCCCCGGCCGCGGAACCTGTGGTTCAGGAGCAGGGCGAGGACCAGGCCGAGGACCAGGCTGACCAGGACCACCGCCACCGTGAGCAGCACGGTCGTCCATACCGAGTGGCGCAGGTCCGCGTCGGTGAGGACCTGGCGGTAGTTGTCGAGGCCGGCGAAGTGACGGGCCTGCGGATAGAGGGAGTTCCAGTCGAAGAAGGAGATCACCAGCGTGGCCACGAACGGCAGCTGGGTCACGACGATCATGAAGACGAGGGCGGGCAGGAGGGGGGCCCGGGTGGCCCAGGCGCGCAGCCGGGCGGAGGGCTGCCGGGTGGCGCGTACCGGTGTCGCTGCGTACGGGGCTGTCGTCGCGGTCATCGTCCCTCGTACTCCTTGGAGATCTTCTCGGCGAGCGCTTGCGACTTCTTCAGGGCCGAGTCGACGGACTGGCGCCCGGCGATGGCCGAACTGATCTCCTGGGAGACCTTGGTGCCGAGATCGGTGAACTCGGGGATGCCGACGAACTGGATGCCGGGCGCGGGGCGCGGCTGTACGCCGGGGTCGTTCGGGCGGCTGTTCTCGATGGCCTCCTTGGTCATCTCCTGGAAGGAGGCGGCCGACCTGCGGTAGTCGGCGTTCGTGTAGGTCGAGGCCCGCTTGCCCGCCGGGACGTTCGACCAGCCGCTGGTCTCGCCGACCAGCTGCTCGTAGCCCTTGCCGGACGCCCAGGACACGAACTTCCAGGCCTTGTCCGGGTTGCGGGAGGCCTTCTGGATGCCCCAGGCCCAGGTGTAGAGCCAGCCGGAGGACTTCGTGCGCTCCACGGGCGCGGGGGCGTAGCCGAGCTTGCCCTTGACCGGGGAGTCGTTCGCCTCCAGCAGGCCGGCCGCGGAGGTGGCGTCGTACCACATGGCGACCTTGCCCTGGGTCATGTTGTTGAGGCACTCGGCGAAGCCGGACTGGGCGGCGCCGGACTCGCCGTGCTCGCGTACGAGGCCGACATAGAACTTCGTCGCCTTCTCGAAGGCCGGGGAGTCGAGTTCCGCCTTCCAGTCCTTGTCGAACCAGGTGCCGCCGAAGGTGTTCACGACCGTCGTGAGCGGTGCCATCAGCTCGCCCCAGCCGGGCAGGCCGCGCAGGCAGATGCCGCGCATGCCGGAGCGGGCGCCGTCCGCCTCGGCGGCGAGCCGGGCGACCTGCTGCCAGGTCGGGTGGGCCGGCATGGTCAGGCCCTTCGCCGCGAACACGTCCTTGCGGTACATGAGGAAGGACGACTCGCCGTAGAAGGGCTGGCCGTAGAGCTTGCCGTCGTTGCCGGTCAGGGACTCGCGCATCGGCTTGAGGACGTCCTGCTCGTCGTACGACGGGTCCTTCGCGACGTACGGGTCCATCTCGTGCAGCCAGCCGTTGCGGGCGTAGATCGGTATCTCGTAGTTGGACAGCGTGGCCACGTCGTACTGGCCGGCCTGGTTGGCGAAGTCCTGGCTGATCTTGTCGCGGACGTCGTTCTCGGGCAGGACCGTGAAGTTGACCTTGATGCCCGTCTCCCTGGTGAAGTGGGCGGCGGTCAGCTTCTGCAACTCGGTCATCTGCGGGTTGTTGACCATCAGTACGTTGATGGAGTCGCCGCCTGAACCGGACCCGCCCGCACCGACCCAGCAGCCGGAGAGCAGCGGGGCGAGCAGCGTCCCTGCGGCGGCCATGGCGAGCGTGGCTCGCGGCCTCCGTCGGCTCTGGGTTCGCATGGATCGCTCCTGGATATATCGGGATATATAGGGCGGTGATCGATACACGTGCGCCCCATGGGTGGGTGAGTGTCTTGTCAGACCCGGATGACCTGGGGTCCCAGCAGGGCGTACCGGTGGGCCTCCGCCGTCGGGAGCTGCGTGCTCGTCACGATCGCCTCCAGCTCGGCGACCTCGGCGAACCGGCAGAAGCTGACCGCCCCGAACTTGGTGTGCACGCCCGCGAAGACCGTCCTCCGCGCCGCCCGCACGGCCTGGGCCTTGACCTCGCTGACCGCGGGATCGGGGGTGGTCAGGCCGTGCTCGCGGGAGATGCCGTTGGAACCGATGTAGGCGAGGTCGATCACGAAGCCGGCCAGCATCTTCGTCGTCCAGTGGTCGACGGTGGCCAGCGTGCCGGCCCGGACCCGTCCGCCGAGCAGCAGGACCGAGATGCTCCCGGCCTCCGCGAGGGCGCCCGCGACCGGCAGGGACGCGGTGACCACGGTCAGCGGCCGGTCCCTGGGCAGCGCCTCGGCGATGAGCTGGGGGGTGAAGCCCTCGTCGACGAAGACCGACTCGGCGTCCCCGAGCAACTCGGCCGCCGCGGTGGCGATCCGGCGCTTCTCGGGCACATGGCTGGTGGCGCGGAAGGCGAGCGTGGTCTCGAAGCCGGCGCTCTCCACCGGGTAGGCGCCGCCATGGGTGCGGCGGACCAGGCCGTGGTCCTCCAGCGCGCGCAGGTCGCGCCGGATGGTCTCCTTGGCCACGCCCAGCTCGGCGGCGAGGGCGGTGACGTCCACGGAGCCCGTGGCGCGAGCGGCCCGCACGATCTCGCGCCGGCGCTCGTCCGTGGTCCACATGCTCATGTCGTCACCCACTTCCCTGTGGAACTGCCCGTTCGGGCTCCTGGGGGAAGTTCTACCCTCGGTGCGCGCGGCTGACCAGGTCTGTTGCGGGCCCGTTCCTGCCCGCTTGGGCCCGCTTCGCACCGGCCGTGACCGCCTCGGACCTGCGCGGCTGTCCGGGGCGCGGGGGAAACGGGCGCGCCGGATGCCCGGACACGGCGACGGGCGGGCCCGTTCGGTGCCCGCCCGCGCGTGTGGACGATCGTTTCCGGCCGTTCCGGGCCGCGGAATGGCTCAGTACGGCCAGATCGGCGGGTCGTTCACGAAGTGCCCGCCCAGGTGGCTGTGGGCCGGGTTCTCCGGGTCCAGCTCGCCCTGCTCGGCGATCAGCTTCCCGGCGTACGGCTCGGAGTCGTCCCGCGGCTCGTAGCCGAGCGCCCGCGCGGTGGTCAGGTCCCACCACAGGCGGGTGTTGGCGGAGGAGCCGTAGACGACCGTGTGGCCGACCTCCTCGGCGGTCAGGGCCGCGTGGAAGAGTCGGGCGCCGTCGGCCGGGCTCATCCACACCGAGAGCATGCGGACGCTGGTGGGCTCCGGGAAGCAGGAGCCGATGCGCACGGACACGGTCTCCAGGCCGTGCTTGTCCCAGTACAGCTGGGCGAGGTCCTCGCCGAAGGACTTCGACAGGCCGTAGAAGGTGTCCGGGCGGCGCGGGGTGTCGACGGGGATCAGCGGCTCGCCCGCGCGCGGGGCCGGCGTGAAGCCGACGGCGTGGTTGGAGGAGGCGAAGACGATCCGCGGCACACCCTCCTGGCGGGCGGCCTCGTACAGGTTGTAGGTGCCCTCGATGTTCGACCGCAGGATCTTCTCGAAGGGCGCCTCCAGGGAGATGCCCGCGAGGTGCAGGACCGCGTCCACGCCCCGCACCGCCTCGCGCAGCGCGCCGGTGTCGGTGAGGTCGGCGGTGATGGCGTCCGGCTCGCCGTCGACGGGGCGCACATCGAACAGCCGCAGCGCGTAGCCGTACTCCGGCAGCAGGGACCGCATCAGGGTGCCGAGCCCGCCGGCGGCGCCGGTGAGCAGGATCGTACGGGGAGCGGGCATCCTTCGGTCTCCTTGACGTCAATGGCCGCATGCGTGGACAAGGTTCATATTCATGGACACGCTAAGGAGCGGTGATCCGCCCCGTCAAGTGTGCCGCGACAGGGGAGAATCCGCTTGTGGATTGCCCGTTCGCGCGCTTGACCCGCTCCAATGCGGACTCGTAGCGTGAGCGTGTTCAGAAATATAGACGCTGATCAGAAACATGCACCGACAGGGAGCGCCTGTGACGCCAGCCCCTCTCGCTGACCGGCTCCGCGATCCGAGCGGGCCGCTCTTCTTCCCCGTCACGGCCTACGGCCCCGGCGGCTCACTCGACCTGGACGTCTACCGCACCCATGTGCGCCGGGGTGTCGCGGCCGGTGCCGCCGCCGTCTTCGCCTGCTGCGGCACCGGGGAGTTCCACGCGCTGCTGCCGGAGGAGTTCGAGGCCTGCGTCCGCGCGGCCGTCGAGGCGGCCGACGGGCGCGTCCCCGTCGTCGCGGGCGCCGGCTACGGTACGGCCCTCGCCGTCCGCTACGCCCGGCTCGCCGCGGACGCGGGCGCCGACGGCCTCCTCGCCATGCCGCCCTACCTCGTGCTCGCCGGCCAGGAGGGCCTGCTGCGGCACTACCGGGAGATCGCCGCGGCCACCGCCCTGCCGGTCGTCGTCTACCAGCGCGACAACGCCGTGTTCACCCCGCGGACCGTGGTCGAACTGGCCCGCACGGACGGTGTCATCGGCCTCAAGGACGGCCTCGGCGACCTCGACCTGATGCAGCGCGTCGTCAGCGCCGTCCGCACCGAGGCCCCCGGCGACTTCCTGTACTTCAACGGCCTGCCCACCGCCGAGCAGACCCAGCTCGCCTACCGCGCGCTCGGCATCACCCTGTACTCCTCCGCCGTGTTCTGCTTCGCGCCGGAGATCGCCCTCGCCTTCCACCGCGCCCTGGAGACGGGCGACCTGCCCACCGCGCACCGCCTGCTGGACGGCTTCTACCGCCCGTTCGTCGAGCTGCGCGCCCAGGGCCGCGGATACGCCGTCTCCCTCGTCAAGGCCGGGGTGCGGCTGCGCGGCCTGGACGTCGGCGAGGTCCGGCCCCCGCTGCACGAGCCGGCCGAGGACCATGTCAAACAGCTCGCCCAGCTGATCGAACGCGGCTACGCCCTGCTGGAGGAGGACGCGTGAGCGACAACGGCCCCGCACGGGAGGAGGACGCGTGAAGGCATCGGCGTTCGTCTACCCCTGGGACGTCAACGGGGACCCCGAGGCCCCCGCACGCATCGCCGGACTCGGCGTCGAGCAGGTCACCCTCGCCGCGGCCTACCACTCCACCCGCGCGCTGACCCCGCGCCACCCCCGCCACCGCATCGTCACCGCCGAGTACGCGGCCGTCCTCTACCCGCCGGGCGACCGCTGGGCGGGCCGCGGTCTGCGCCCCTACCCCGCCGGCCGCTGGGCCCCCGGCAACGCCTACGGCGAGGCCGCCGAGGCCCTCGACGCGGCCGGACTGGAGGTGCACACCTGGGTCGTCCTCGCCCACAACTCCCGGCTGGGCGCCGAACACCCCGACACCGCGGTCGTCAACGCCTACGGCGACCGCTACCCGTGGGCGCCCTGCATCGCCCAGCCCGCCACGCGCGCCTACCTGGCCGACCTGGCCGCCGAGGCCGCCGTACGCCCCGGCGCGCACGGCACCGAACTGGAGTCCCTCGGCTGGTACGGGCTGCAGCACCTGCACGCCCACGACAAGACCGCCGGCGTCGGCCTCGGGGACGCCGGGCAGTACCTGATGTCCCTGTGCTTCTGCCCGTCCTGCCGGGCCGGCTACGGCGAGCGGGGCCTGGCCGCCGACGCGCTCGCCGCGGCCGTACGCGAGGCGCTCGAACCGCTGTGGCGGGGCGCGGCCGACGACGAGGGCTGGCCCTCGGTGGAGAAGCTGCTCGGTGAGGACACGGCAGCCGCCACGCGCGCGTGGCGCGACACCACCGCCCGCACCCTCCAGGAGGAAGCGGTCACCGCCGTACGCGCCGCCGCGCCCCGGGGCTTCCAGGTCCTGCTGCACGCCGACCCGGTCCCCTACCACTGCGGCGCCAACGCGGGCGTCGACCCCGCCCACATCCTCTCCGTGGCCGACGGCGTGGTGGTGCCCTGCACGGGCGGTACGGGCCTGCTCGCGCCCTTCGCCGGGCAGGCGCGGGAGGGGACGGTGCTGGCCGCCAACCTCACCGTCGTCTCCGGGATGGGCGGCAGCCCCGGCACGCTCGCGGCGGACGCGGCACGCGCGCGCGGCGACGGCGCGACGGAGCTGCGGCTGTATCACGCCGGGTTGGCGTCGGACGGGGACCTGGCCTCGGTCCGGGAGGCGCTCTCGGCGCGCTGAGCCAGGGGCACCGCCGTCAGGAGCAGCGCCAGGCCGAGGGCCGGCAGCAGCAGCCCGGGGCCGGCCAGTTCCACCAGGCCGGCGCCGACGGCGAGTCCGAGCACGTTGGGGGTGAACAACAGCGTGTTGGCGGTCGCCGTCGCCCGGCCGAGCAGCGGGCCGGGAGTCTCCCGCTGGACCGCGGTGAGCGCGGCGATCAGCACACAGGGCAGTCCCAGGCCGCTCGCCACGCCGGCCGCCAGCGCCACCGGGTCCCACGGCACGGCCCGGGCCACCACCCCCACCCCCGTCAGCGCGATGCCCGCCGCCGCGAACCGCCGCGCGCCCAGCCGCCGCAGCGCCGGCCCGGCGAGCAGCCCGGCGGCCACCGAGCCGGCGCCCTGGAAGGCGTACAGCACGCCCGTGTAGGCAGGGGAGTGGCCGAGGCGGTCGACCACCGCGTACACCGTCGTACTGCACACCGCGGTCAGCAGCATCGTCGTACCGCCCGCCGTGACCAGCGGGCGCAGCCCGGGGTGCCCCCACAGGTGCCGGACGCCCTCGGCGGTCTCCCGCCACCAGCCGGCGCCGGATGCCACGGGCCGCTCCTCGCGCACGCGCAGCAGGCCGCACACCCCGGCGGCGAGCACGAAGCTGACCGCGTCCAGGCAGGCCACGGCCGGGCCGCCGCAGGCCGCGTAGAGGCCCGCGCCGGTCAGCGGGGCGACGAGCTTCATGCCCTCGCTGACCGTCATCCGCAGCCCGTTGAAGTCGCCCAGGAGGTCCGGGCCGACCGCGGCGGTCACCAGCGCCGACTCGGCGGCGTCGTGGACGACACCGGCGGCGCCGTACACCAGCAGGACGGCGAACAGCAGCCACAGCCGGTCGGGGGAGTCGACGGCGAAGAGGGTGAGGAGCAGGGCGGCGAGGCCCAGGTTCAGGGTGATGAGCAGGGGCACCCGCCGGACCCGGTCGGCGAGCGTGCCGAGCGCCGGCCCGGCCAGGGTGGGCGCCCACATGGCGAGCATGCACAGGGCGGCCAGACCGTCGGAGCCGGTCAGGTCCTTCACCCATACGCCCGAGGCCAGCCACAGCGAGGAGGTGCCGAAGCCGGACACCACCACCGCCGTCAGGTACAGCCCCGCGGTGCGGTCCCGCAGCACGCGGAACACGGTCAGGGAAGTCGTCATGCCTGGTCATCGTGCGGCTAAGGCGGGGGTGCGGGGATCGGGAAGATGCCCAGGTTCGCGGGCCGGCCGGGGCGGCGGCGCTGAGGAGGTGCCGCGGCGAGGCCCACGGGCGGGCGGGTGCTTCGCGGGCGGGCGCCGCCGTGGGCGACGGTGCGGCGCGGCACCGATGAGTTCCGGGAAGCCGGGCGGTCTGCCCTTCGTACCGGAAGCACCCCCTGAAGGAGTAGCCATGACCGTCGTGGACCTCGGCCCGCAGACCAGGATCGTGGCCCGGCTCGCCGGGGCCGTGACCGACGCGCAGCTGACGGCCCCCACACCGTGCCAGGACTGTGCCGTGCGCCGGCTGCTGGGCCACCTGCTGATGCTGTCCGTGGCCTTCCGGGACGCCGCCCGCAAGGACCTCGGCCCGACGACCGACACCGACCCGGACGCCGCCGTCCCGGACATCGGCCCCCTCTGGCGCGAGGAGCTGCCCGCCGCGCTGGACGAGCTGGCCGCCGCCTGGCGCGACCCGGCCGCCTGGACCGGTGACACCCGCGCCGGCGGGGTGGACCTGCCGGGCGCGGTGGCCGGTGCGGTCGTCGCCGACGAGCTGGTGATCCACGGCTGGGACCTGGCCCGCGCCACCGGGCAGGACTACAGCCCCGACCCGGCCGCCCTGGAGTGCGCCCATGGCTTCCTGCTGGCCGCGGCCGACGACCCCGACCGGGGCAACGGCCTCTTCGGCCCGGTCGTCCCGGTGCCGGCCGAGGCGCCGCTGCTGGACCGGGCGGTGGGCCTGAGCGGCCGGGACCCGGGGTGGCGGCCGTAGCGGGCCCGCCGGCACCGGCATGTAACCGCGGTCACTGCGGTCACCGCGGTCTCTGAACGAGCGCCCTCGCGGATTCGCGGGCATGATCGGATCACCGGATCCTCGTCATCCCCGACGCGTCCGCCAAGCGCACAGCCACGGAGGAAGCCGCCATGGACGAGCACTACGTGTGGGTAACGACGCGCCGCCTGCAGCCGGGCACGCTGGACGACTTCGAGCGGAGCTGGCGCCCGGAGCCCTCTCCGCAGGGCCTGCGCCGCGCCTTCGCGTACTGGTCCGAGGACGGACAGGAGATCACCGGGGTGTCGTTCTGGGACTCCCGGGACGCCTGCGACGCCTGGCGGACCTCCGAACCGGAGGCGCAGCGCCGGGCGGCCATGGCCCCGTACGTCGTCGACGAACGCGAGGGCTTCTACCGCGGCCGTGAACTCGGCCTCCCGGGCACCGGCCACGGGTGAGCACGGCTGCCATGAGCGAGATCGTCGTCGTGTACGAGCTGGAGCATCCGGCGGCCGACGCGGAACGGCACCCCCGCCGGGTGCACGCGGCCCCCGCCGCCCCCGGCCGGCCCGACGCCGCGGGCCCCCGGACACTCTGCGGCAAGGACACCTTCGCCATGGAGAAGGCCCACTCGGCACCCCCCGGCTCCCCGCCCACATCCTGGTACCCCGCGGAGTACGCCTCCCTGGTCTGCCCCGACTGCGACGCCGTGATGGAGGTCTGACTCGGCCGAGTGAGCCGGAGCGGGGCGCCCGGCGTCGTACGCTCCCTGCTATGCCGCTCACGCTCACCGTCCTCGGAACCGCCTCCCCGCACCCCGGCCCCGACCGGCCCTGCTCGGGGTATCTGGTGTCCGGCGGCGGTGCCGAGGTGTGGGTGGACGCGGGGCCCGGTACGTTCGCCGCGTTGCAGCGGCACACGGATCCGTCCCGGCTCACCGCGATCTGGATCTCGCATCTGCACGCCGACCACAGCGCCGACCTGCTCTCCGCCGCGTACGCCTTCGCCTTCGGCGGCATGACGCCGCACGCGCCGATCCCGGTGTACGCGCCGAAGGACTGCGCCCGCCGGCTGGCCGGCTTCTTCGGGCGGCCGGACGTCGGCTTCCTCAAGGGCGTCCTCGACTTCCGCGACCTGTACGACGGCCACGACGTCCGGCACTGGAACCTCCGCCTGACCGCCCGTGCCGTCGCCCACGACACCGAGGCGTACGGGCTGCGGGCGGAGTGCCAGGGCAGTGTGCTCGCGTACTCGGGGGACACCGGCCCCTGCCCCGCGCTCGCCGAACTCGCCGCCCACGCCGATCTGTTCCTGTGCGAGGCCGACATCAGCGAGCATCGCGATGGCGAACAGGTCCATATGACACCGGAGGACGCGGGCCGGGTCGCCCGTGCGGCGCGCGTACGAGAGCTGCTCGTCACCCATGCCGGCCCCACGCTCACCCGCGAGGCGGCCACCGCCCGGGCCGCCTCCGCCTCCGGCCGGCCCACCTTCGCGGCCGTCGAGGGACACATCCACAGCGCCTGAACCCTCCTCAACTTCCTTTGTCACAGGCATTGACGAAGCCCGGGCTCCCTCCTACCTTCAACGCGTCGTACTTCGTACGTCATATATGAGACGCGATATGTGAGATCCGAGAGGGCCGCATGACCTCTGTGCCCACCCCGATCCCGTCCCGCACGCAGTACGTGCTCGACGCGATCAAGCACCGCATCCTCACCGGGCAGCTCACCCCCGGCCGGCCCCTGGTCGAGACCGAGCTGGCCGCGCAGTTCGGGGTGTCCAAGACGCCGGTGCGGGAGGCGCTGAAGACCCTCGCCGGGACCGGGCTGGTCGTGATGAGCCAGTACAAGGGCGTCACGGTGCGCATGGTGGACGCGGACATGGCGCGCGAGGTCTACGACGTGCGGCTGCTGCTGGAGCCGGAAGCGCTGCGCCGGGCCGTCGGGCGGGGCGCCTCCCTCGACGCCGCCCGCGACGCCCTGACCCGCGCCGACGACGCCACCGACACCGCCGAACGCTCCCTGGCCAACCGGGAGTTCCACCGCGCCCTCTACCTGCCGTGCGGCAACCCGCTGCTCGGCCGGATGCTGGACGAGGTCCGCGACCAGGCCGCCCTCGTCTCCGCCGTCGCCTGGGCCGCCGACCCCTCCTGGGAGCGGGAGGCCGCCGAGCACCGGGAGATCCTGCGGCTCGCCCTGGACGGCGACGCGGACGGCGCCGCGAGCGCCCTGCACGCCCACATCGCGTCCTTCGTGCGCCGTGCGTTCCCCGAGCCCCTCCCAGAGGAAGGTCAGCAATGAGCAGCGTGACGTTCGAGGCCCAACGGGCGGCCCTGGCCGACGTGGTGGCGATCCCGGTGACTCCCTTCGCCGCGGACGGCTCCGTCGACACCGGCACCCACCGGGCCCTGCTGCGTCGCCTGCTCGACGGCGGGATCAGGACCCTCACCCCGAACGGCAACACCGGCGAGTTCTACGCCCTCACCCCCGAGGAGCGCCGTCTGGTCGCCGAGGTGACCGTCGAGGAGGCCGGGGAGCGGGCCGCCGTCCTCGTCGGGGTCGGGCACGACGTGCCCACCGCTGTCGCCTCGGCCCGGCACGCCCGCGACCTCGGCGCCGCCATGGTCATGGTCCACCAGCCGGTCCACCCGTACGTCTCGATGGCCGGCTGGGTCGACTACCACCGCGCCATCGCCGAGGCCGTCCCCGGGCTGGGCGTGGTGCCGTACATCCGCAACGACCGGCTGCCCGGCGCCCGGCTCGCCGAACTCGCCGACCACTGCCCGAACGTCATCGGCGTCAAGTACGCCGTCCCGGACGCGGCCCGGTTCGCGGCCTTCGCCCGGGACGCGGGCCTGGACCGCTTCGTCTGGGTCGCCGGCCTCGCCGAACCGTACGCCCCCTCCTACTTCTCCGCGGGCGCCACCGGCTTCACCTCCGGACTCGTGAACGTCGCCCCGGCCGTCTCGCTGAACATGATCGAAGCGCTTCGATCCGGCGACTACCCGGCCGCCATGAAGATCTGGGAACAGATCCGCCGCTTCGAGGAACTGCGCGCCGCGCAGGGCAGCGCCAACAACGTCACCGTGGTCAAGGAGGCCCTCGCCGCGCTCGGCCTGTGCCGCCGGGACGTCCGCCCGCCGAGCAGGCCGCTGCCCGAGGACGAGCGCGCCGAGGTCGCCGCCATCGCCGCCGGGTGGTCCCTGTGAAGAGCCCGGAGCAGCTCCGCAGCCATCAGTGGTACGGCACCGACGGGCTGCGCTCCTTCAGCCACCGCGCCCGCACCCGCCAGCTCGGCTACCTCCCCGAGGAGCACCTCGGCAAGCCGGTCATCGCCGTCCTCAACACCTGGTCCGACATCAACCCCTGCCACGTCCACCTCCGCGACCGCGCCCAGGCGGTCAAGCGCGGGGTGTGGCAGGCGGGCGGCTTCCCGCTCGAGTTCCCGGTCTCCACCCTCAGCGAGACCTTCCAGAAGCCGACCCCCATGCTCTACCGCAACCTGCTCGCCCTGGAGACCGAGGAACTGCTGCGCTCCTACCCGGTGGACGGCGCGGTGCTCATGGGCGGCT
The DNA here is from genome assembly GCF_040645635.1 of Streptomyces sp. NPDC046727. Lineage (NCBI taxonomy): Bacteria > Bacillati > Actinomycetota > Actinomycetes > Kitasatosporales > Streptomycetaceae > Streptomyces > Streptomyces sp. NPDC046727. The sequence continues at coordinate 37,007 of NZ_JBEYYR010000010.1, read as the reverse complement.
GCGACAAGTCCACGCCCGCGCTGCTGATGGGCGCCGCCTCCGTCGACCTGCCCGCCGTCTTCGTCCCCGCCGGCCCCATGCTGCCCGGCCACTGGCGCGGCGAGGTCCTCGGCTCCGGCACCGACATGTGGAAGTACTGGGACGACAAGCGGGCCGGCCTCATCGGCGACTGCGAGATGACCGAGCTGGAGAGCGGCCTGGCCCGCTCGCCCGGCCACTGCATGACCATGGGCACGGCGTCCACGCTCACCGCCGCCGCCGAGGCGCTCGGCGTGACCGTGCCGGGCGCGTCCAGCATCCCGGCGGTGGACTCCGGGCACGACCGGATGGCCGCGAAGGCGGGCCTGACCGTCGTCGAACTGGTCCACCGGGACCGGAAGCTGTCCGACATCCTCACCCGCGAGGCGTTCGAGGACGCCGTCACCACCGTGCTCGGCCTCGGCGGCTCCACCAACGCCGTGATCCATCTGATCGCCATGGCCGGCCGGGCGGGCGTACGGCTCACCCTGGACGACTTCGACCGCATCGCCCGCACGGTCCCGGTCCTCGCCGACGTCCGCCCCGGCGGCCAGAAGTACCTGATGGAGGACTTCCACTTCGCGGGCGGCCTGCCCGGCTTCCTCTCCCGGATCACCGACCTGCTGCACCTGGACCGGCCGACGGTCGCGCACGACACCCTGCGCGAGCAGATCGCCGGCGCCCAGGTCCACCACGACGGCGTCATCCGGCCCCGCGACAACCCGGTGGCGAGCGAGGGCGGGGTCGCCGTGCTGCGCGGCAACCTCTGCCCGGACGGCGCGGTCATCAAGCACATCGCCGCCGAACCCCACCTGCTCAAGCACACCGGCCCGGCCGTCGTCTTCGACGACTACCGGACCATGCAGCGCACCATCGACGACCCGGCGCTCGGCATCACCGCCGACAGCGTGCTGGTGCTGCGGGGCGCCGGCCCCAAGGGCGGCCCGGGCATGCCCGAGTACGGCATGCTGCCCCTCCCCGACCACCTGCTGAAGCAGGGCGTGCGGGACATGGTCCGGATCTCCGACGCCCGGATGAGCGGTACGAGCTACGGCACGTGCGTGCTGCACGTGGCGCCCGAGTCGTACGTCGGGGGTCCGCTGGCCCTCGTGCGCACCGGCGACCTCATCACCCTGGACGTCGAGGCCCGCACGCTCCGTCTCCACGTGGACGACGCCGAGCTGGCGGACCGCAGGGCGAAGTGGACGCCGCCGCCCGCCCGTTACGAGCGCGGCTACGGCGCCCTCTACAGCGAGCAGATCACCCAGGCCGACACCGGCTGCGACTTCGAGTTCCTGGCCCGGCCGGGCACCGTGCCGGACCCGTACGCCGGCTGAACCCCGCACACCCCTCGTCGAAGCGCTTCAATCATGTGCATGTAGCAAGCGCTTCCTATGCCCGCACCGCACGCCCCACTGCGAACGGAGAACAGTCATGGCCCAAGCCGCAGCCGTGGCGAAACCGCCCGCGCCACCCCGGCGGCGCCGTGCCTCCGCGACCCCGCGCCGGCTGCCGTACCTGCTGATCGCCCCCGCCGCCCTGCTGATGCTGGGCTTCATCGCCTACCCGGTGCTCAGCGTCTTCTACTACAGCCTGCGGAACCACAACCCCACCAAGCCCTGGCGGAACGGCTTCGCCGGCCTCGACAACTTCACCCATGCCTTCGCCCACGACCCCCAGTTCTGGGACACGCTGACCTTCAGCGCCAAGTGGGTCGTGGTCGAGGTCGGGCTGCAACTGCTGTTCGGGCTGGCACTGGCGCTCCTCGTCAACCAGACCTTCGTCGGGCGGGCGCTCGGCCGCGCGCTCGTCTTCTCGCCCTGGGCCGTCTCCGGCGTACTGACCTCCGCCATCTGGGTGCTGCTCTACAACTCCCAGACCGGCATCACCCGGTACCTCGCCGACGCGGGCATCGGGTCGTACGGCACCAGCTGGCTCTCGGACACCTCGACGGTCTTCCCGGCGGCGGTCGTCGCCGACCTCTGGCGAGGCGTCCCCTTCTTCGCGATCCTCATCCTCGCCGACCTCCAGTCCGTCTCCAAGGACCTGTACGAGGCCGCCGAGGTCGACGGGGCGAGCCGGCTCAAGCAGTTCTGGCACATCACCCTGCCGCACCTCAAGGACGCGATCGTGCTGTCCACGCTGCTGCGCGCGGTGTGGGAGTTCAACAACGTCGACCTGCTCTACACGCTGACGAACGGCGGCCCGGCGGGGGAGACGACGACCCTTCCCCTCTACATCGCCAACACCAGCGTCGACGCCCACAACTTCGGCTACGCCTCCGCCCTGACCACGGTGGCGTTCGTGATCCTGCTCTTCTGCTCGATCGCCTATCTGCGGCTGAGCAAGTTCGGAGGTGAGTCCAGGTGATCACCGAGATCGCTCCCGCACCCGAGAAGGCGGCGGCCGAGCCCGCCCGGCCCGGCCAGAAGCGCCGCGCCTGGGACGAGGTGCCGCGCTGGCAGATCTATGTCCCCTTGTCGATCTATCTCCTCTTCACCCTGATCCCCTTCTACTGGATCCTCCTCTTCGCGCTCCGCCCGGCCGGCTCCACCTCCCTGGTCCCCTGGCCGATGACCTTCGAGCACTTCGAGAAGGTGTGGACCGAGCGCAGCTTCGGCACCTACTTCGCCAACAGCGTCTACGTCGGCCTCGCCACACTCGCCCTGACCACCGTGGTCGCCCTGGCCGGCGGCTACGCGCTCGCCCGCTTCGACTTCCGGCTCAAGCGCGGCTTCATGCTGGCGCTGCTCTGCTCCCAGTTCGTGCCGGGCGCGCTGCTGCTGGTGCCGCTGTTCCAGATCTTCGCCAAGCTGTCGATGATCAACTCCCTCGGCAGCGTCGTCCTCGCCGAGACCGTCTTCCAGCTGCCGCTGTCGATGATCCTGATCAGCGGGTTCATCCGGAACGTGCCGTACTCGCTGGAGGAGGCCGCCTGGGTCGACGGCTGCAACCGGCTCACCGCCTTCCGGATCGTCGTCCTGCCGCTGCTGCGGCCCGGGCTGATCGCCGTCGGCTCCTTCGCCTTCGTGCACGCCTGGAACCACTTCCTGTTCGCCCTGATGTTCCTCTCCGACCAGAGCAAGCAGACCATCCCGGTCGGTCTCAACACCCTGATGAGCGCGGACAGCGTCGACCTGGGCGCGCTGGCGGCGGGCGGCATCATCGCGGCCGTACCGGTGGTGATCGTGTTCGCCTTCATCCAGAAGTGGCTGATCACCGGGTTCAGCGCGGGGGCGGTGAAGGGATGAGCGTCGACATCGTCCTGGCGGGCGCGCGCGGCCACGGCCGCTGGCACCTGGACAACATCCGCCGGCTGCAGGCCAGGGGCGTCGTCCGGCTGGCCGGGATCTGCGAGCTGACCCCGCTGACCGGCCCGGAGATCCCGGACGGACTCGGCACGCCCGAGCAGTCCGCCGACCTCGGCGCGCTGCTGGACAGCACCGGCGCCCGGATCGCCGTGATCTGCACACCGATCCCGACCCACACCGACCTGGCCCTCACCGCCGCCGAGCGGGGCGTGCACCTGCTGCTGGAGAAGCCGCCCGCGCCCTCGTACGCCGCGTTCCGCCGCATGGCCGACGGGGTCGCGAAGGCCCGGGTGGCCTGCCAGATCGGCTTCCAGTCGCTGGGCTCCCACGCCCTGCCCGCCATCCGCCGGCTGCTCGCCGAGGGCGCGATCGGCGAGGTCGTCGGGGTGGGCGGCGCCGGGGCCTGGGTCCGCGACGAGGCCTACTACCGGCGGGCGCCCTGGGCGGGCCGGCGGCGCCTGAACGGCACCGACGTGGTGGACGGGGTCCTCACCAACCCCCTCGCGCACGCCGTCGCCACCGGCCTCGCCCTGCTCGGCACCACCCGCGCCGACGACGTCACCGGCATCGAGACCGAGCTGTGGCGCGCCAACGCCATCGAGTCCGACGACACCTCCTGCGTCCGCGTCCGCACCCCGCGCGGACCGGTCACCATCGCCGCGACCCTGTGCGCCGAGCGGCCCGGCGAGCCGTACCTGCTGGTGCACGGGACCAGAGGCCGGATCACCTTCTGGTACAAGCAGGACCGGGTGCTGCTCCAGCGGACCGGCCACGGCCCGCAGGAGACCGAGTACGGCCGCAGCGACCTGCTGGAGAACCTGGCCGGGCACGTGACGAGCGGTACCGCGCTGCTGGTGCCGCCGGACGACACCGGCGCGTTCATGCGGGTGGTCGAGGCCGTGAGGACCGCCCCCGACCCGGAGCCCCTCCCGGACCACGCCTGGCGGCTGCTGCCCGCCGAGCACCGCCGGATCGTGCCCGGCGTCGACGGCCTGGTCGCGGCGGCCGCGGACACCCTCGCCCTCTACTCCGAACTGGGCGCCTCCTGGGCCCCGCCGAACGAGGTGAGCACCCGATGACGTCCTCCGACAACCTGGTCCTGCGGGTCGCGGGCCGCCCGGTCGGCCGCTACGTCACCCGGCCCGAGCTGCCCGCCCGGCTCGCCCCGCGCCCCTTCCTGCACCCCGTCACCACCCTGGCCGGCACGGCGGTCACCGAGGTGAGCCCCGCCGACCACGCACACCACCTCGGCGTCGGTGTCGCCGTTCCCGACGTCGAGGGGCACAACTTCTGGGGCGGCCGGACCTTCGTCCGGGACCGGGGGCCGGCCGAGCTGGACAACCACGGCGCCCAGCGGCACACCGGCTTCCAGCTGCGCGACCCCGACGGCTTCGTGGAGGAGCTGCGCTGGGTCGCCGCCGGGACCGAGCTGCTGCGCGAGCGCCGCACGGTCGCGGCCACCGGACTCACCGCCACCGCCTGGGCGCTGGACTTCACCTTCTCCCTCACCAACACCACCCCGAACGCCCTGTCGATCGGCAGCCCCGCCACCAACGGCCGGCCCGGCGCGGCCTACGGCGGCTTCTTCTGGCGGGCCCGCAAGGAATCCCGCGCACCCGAGGTCTTCACCGCCGACCGCGAGGGCGAGGCGGAGACGCACGGCACCCGCGCCGACTGGCTCGCGCTGGCCGGATGGGGGTCCCCCCGAGCGAGCGAAGCCGAGCGTGGGGGAGGGTGGACGCTGGTGTTCGCCGGGGCCACCGAGGGCACCCGCCGGGACCCGTGGTTCGTCCGGGCCGCCGAGTACCCCGGCGTGGGCTCCTCCCTGGCGCACTCCGAGCGGCTGACCGTCGCGCCCGGCGAGACCGTCGTCCGCCGGATCGTCACCGTCGTCGCCGACGGCCGGCCGGCGCGGGACGAGGCGGCGGCGCTGGTCCGCAAGGCGGTGGCCCAGTGAACACCTACCGGAACCCGGTGCTGAACGCCGACTGGTCCGACCCGGACGTCGTCCGCGTCGGCGACGACTTCTGTCTCACCGCCTCCAGCTTCGGCCGCGCCCCCGGCCTGCCCCTGCTGCACTCACGGAACCTGGTCGACTGGACGCTCGTCGGCCACGCCCTCGAACGCCTGGAACCGGAGGAGGAGTTCGCCCGGCCCCGGCACGACTGCGGGGTCCGGGCGCCGGCCGTCCGGCACCACGACGACCGCTTCTGGATCTTCTGGGGCGACCCGGACCAGGGCGTCTTCCAGGTCAACGCCCCCGAGATCAGGGGCCCCTGGACCCGACCGCACCTGGTCAAGGCGGGCAAGGGCCTGATCGACCCGTGCCCGCTGTGGGACGACGAGACCGGCGAGGCCTACCTCGTGCACGCCTGGGCCGGATCCCGCTCCGGCGTCAAGAACCGCCTCACCGGCCACCACATGCACCCCGACGGCACCTCGCTGCTCGACGAGGGCAAGGTGATCGTCGACGGCGACCACATCCCCGGCTGGTTCACGCTGGAGGGGCCCAAGCTCTACCGGCACGACGGCTGGTTCTGGATCCTCGCCCCGGCCGGGGGAGTGGAGACGGGCTGGCAGGGCGCGTTCCGCTCGCGCGGGTTCTTCGGCCCGTACGAGGAGCGGATCGTCCTGGAGCAGCGGGACACCGACGTCAACGGACCGCACCAGGGCGGCTGGGTGCGCACGCCGGCCGGCGAGGACTGGTTCCTGCACTTCCAGCAGCGCGGCGCCTACGGCAGGGTCGTCCACCTCCAGCCCATGCGCTGGGGAGCCGACGGCTGGCCGGTCCTCGGCGACGCCGGCGCCCCCGTGGCCGTACACCGCCGGCCGGACCTCCCGCAGCAGCCGCCCGCCGCCCCGGCGACCGACGACGACTTCCCCGGCGGACGGTACGGCCGCCAGTGGCAGTGGACCGCCAACCCCGGCGACGGCTGGGCCACCCACCACTTCGGGGACGGCCTCCGGCTGACCTGCGTCCGCTCCGCCGACGTCGACGACCTGCGGAAACTGCCGAACGTCCTGACCCAGCGGCTGCCCGGCCGGCCGAGCGTGGCCGAGGTCGAGCTGCGGCTGGACGGCACCGAGCCGGGCGCGCGGGCGGGGCTCGCGGTGCTCGGGGACGCCTTCGCCTGGATCGGGCTGGAGCGCGGGATCGACGGGACGGTCCGGCTCGTGCACCGGTTCGCCGAGGCGGTCGCCGACGAAGAGCGCGACGCCGGGGTGCCGTGCGTGGCCCCCGAGGGGCGGGCCCGGCTGCGGATCGAGGCCGGGGCGGGGGCACGCTGCCGGTTCTGGTACGACCTCGGGGACGGCCACCGCCCGTCCGGACCGGTCTTCGCGGCCACCCCCTGGCGCTGGGTCGGCGCCCTGCTCGGCCTGTTCGCCGCCGCCCCCGAGGGACCGGGGCCCGCCGGGGCGGCGAGCTTCACCCGGTTCCGCGTCACCGCTCGGTAGACCCTGCCCGCTTCACCCACGCCACAGAAGAGAGCCGACGAATGAAGAGCAGCATGCGCAGAGACAGCATCCGCGGCAGAGGCCGCCGCGCCGCCCTGGCCGTCGCCCTGGGCTCCGTCCTCGCCCTGACCGCCACCGCCTGCGGCGACGACGGCAGCGGCAGCGCCGGGGACAAGGGGAACGAGGGATCCGGCAAGGGCACGATCACCTTCTGGGACAACAACGGCGGTGTCCGCACCGACATCTGGAAGCAGATCATCGCCGACTTCGAGAACAAGTACCCGGACATCAAGGTCAAGTACGTCGGCATCCCGGCGGCCGGCGCCCAGTCCAAGTACGACACCGCCATCCAGGGCGGCGGTCTGCCGGACGTCGGCGGCGTGGGCACCGCGATGCTCGCCGAGGTCGGGGCACAGGGCGCGCTGGAGCCGCTGGACAGCCGGCTGCGGAAGAGCTCGCTGAACGGAAAGCTGAGCCAGAACCTGATCGACGTCAGCAAGGCGGCGGGCGGCGGGGACACGCTGTACCAGGTGCCGACCTCCGCGAACAACGGCACGCTGTGGTACCGGACCGACCTGTTCAAGAAGGCCGGCCTGGACGCGCCGACCACCTGGTCGAAGTTCTACGAGGCCGCCGGCAAGCTCACGGACAAGGGAAAGAACCAGTTCGGCTTCACCATCCGCGGCGGCGAGGGCGCCATCGCGCCGGCCCTCGACGCGGTGTACGGCCAGACCGGGATCACGTCGTTCTGGAACGGCGACAAGACCACCGTCAACGATCCCAAGAACGTGGCCGCTCTGGAGAAGTACGTCGCGCTCTACAAGAAGGACACCCCGTCCGCCGACGTGAACAACGACTTCACCAAGATGGTCGCCCAGTGGGACAGCGGCACGATCGGCATGCTGAGCCACAACCTGGGCTCGTACCAGGACCACCTGAAGGCGCTGGGCAAGGACAGGTTCCGGGGCATTCCGAACCCCACGCTGGACGACGGCACCCGGGTGCAGGTCTCCAACCCGGTGGACGGGCTGAGCCTGTTCAAGTCGAGCAGGAACAAGGCGGCCGCCTGGAAGTTCATCGAGTTCGCCGTCTCCGCCGAGGAGAACTCCAAGTTCAACCGGGCGGCGGGGCAGGTCCCGGCGAACACCGACGCGGCCGAGGACGCGTGGATCCAGCAGGCCGAGCCGACGAAGCTGGCGGCCGAGGCGCTGAACGGGGGCGACACGAAGATCGTGCAGCTGCCCTACTACCTGCCCGACTGGAACACGATCTCCAAGGCGGACAACGAGCCGAACTTCCAGAAGGTGCTGCTCGGGAAGATGAGCGCGAAGGAGTTCCTGGACCTGCTGGCCGACCAGCTCAATGCTGCGCAGGCGGACTGGAAGAAGAACCACTGAGAGATCTGAAAGGCACAGGTTGTGTCCCTCACGCGCAGACAAGTCGCGTCCGCCGCGATTGCCGCCGTTCCCCTGGCCGGCCGCTCCCGCCGGGAGCCGCGCACCCTCTACATCGCCGGTGATTCGACGGCCGCCCAGAAATACGCCGACGCCGCTCCCGAGACCGGGTGGGGAACGGCGATTCCCTTCTTCCTCCGGAAGGAGACGAGAGTCGCCAACCACGCCGTGAACGGGCGGAGTTCGAAGAGCTTCGTCGAGGAAGGGCGGCTCGACGCGATCCTCGCCGAGATCCGGCCCGGCGACTTCCTGGTCATCCAGTTCGCGCACAACGACGAGAAGAGCACCGACCCGGCCCGCTACACCGAGCCCTGGACGACGTACCAGCGGTATCTGCGGCTGTACATCGACGGGGCCCGCGCGCGTGGCGCCCGGCCCGTCCTCGCCACGCCCGTCGAGCGCCGCAGGTTCGACGCCGGCGGCAACGCCCTGCCGACCCACGGCGACTACCCGGCAGCCATGCGCGCGCTCGCCGAGGCGGAGCGTGTCGCGCTGCTCGACATCGAGGCGCTGTCGCTCGCGGTGTGGCAGCGGCTCGGGGTGGAGGAGACGAAGACGTACTTCAACTGGACGGACACCGAGCAGGACAACACCCATTTCAATCCGCCGGGGGCCATCGCCGTGGCCCGGCTCGTGGCGCGGGAGCTGCTGCGCACCCGGGTGCTGGCCCGGCACGACGTCATCCGGCTGCACGAGGACATACCCGCCTCCTGGATCACCTGGCCACCCGCATAGCTGAGGAGACCCGCACAATGCGTACACGGAAATGTCATGGACGCGTCGTGACTGCCCTGGTGGGCGGCACGGCCCTCGCCCTCGCCGTCACCGGCACCGCTTCCGCCCGGCCCGCCCACCGCCCCGCGCTCGACCGGCAGGTACTGCCCGCCCAGGACGGCTGGGCGGCGTACGGCACCGGGACGACCGGCGGGGCCGCCGCCGACGCCGCGCACGTGTACACCGTCACCACCTGGGAGCAGTTCAAGGCCGCCCTCGCGGACGGCGGCAGCGCGCCGAAGATCGTCCGGGTGCAGGGCACGATCGACGCCGACGGGCCGGGCTGCGACTCGTTCGCCGTGCCCGGATACGACTTCGCCACCTATCTGAAGACCTACGACCCGGCGGTGTGGGGCCGTGCCAGGAACCTCGACGGCGAGCCCGACGACAGCCCCGAGGGCCTGCGCCGCGCGTCCGCCGCGCACCAGGACGCCTTCGTCAAGGCCACCGTCCCCGCCGACACCACGATCGTCGGCGTCGGCAGGGACGCAGGCTTCAAGGGCGCCAGCCTCCAGATCAAGGGCGTCGACAACGTCATCGTCCGCAACCTGACCTTCGAGAGCCCCCTCGACTGCTTCCCGCAGTGGGACCCGACCGACACCGCCGACGGCAACTGGAACTCCGAGTACGACAGCGCCGTCGTCCACGGGTCGACCCATGTGTGGATGGACCACGACACGTTCACGGACGGGGAGCACCCGGACAGCACCCTGCCGTCGTACTACGGCCGGATCTACGAACAGCACGACGGCGAGCTGGACATCGTCAAGGGCGCCGACTACGTCACCGCCTCCTGGAACGTCTTCGAGGACCACGACAAGACGATCCTCATCGGCAACAGCGACGGCGCGTCCACGGCCGCCGTCGACCGCGGGCATCTGAAGGTCACCTTCCACCACAACCTGTTCCGGAACCTGGTCGAGCGCGCCCCCCGCGTCCGCTTCGGGCAGGTGGACTCGTACAACAACCACTTCGTCGCGGGCACCGGCTACTCCTACAGCTACGGCGTCGGCATGGAGTCCCAGCTGGTCGCCGAGCACAACGCGTTCACCCTGCCGGCGGGCGTGAAGGCCGGTTCGGTCCTGAAGAAGTGGAAGGAGGCGCCGGTCACCGTCGGCGACAACTACGTCAACGGCGCGCCGACCGACCTCATCGCCGTGCACAACGCGGAAGTGCCCGGCGAGATCCTCCAGTCCGGGGCCGGCTGGACGCCGGTCCTGCGGACCGGGGTGGACCGGCCGCAGTCCGTCCCCGGCATCGTCGACCACTGCGCGGGCGCCGGCCGGCTGCGCTGACACGAGGGGGCCGAGCCCCCGGCCCCCTCCTCACCCGAAGGAGTACAGCCGTGCCCCTCTCCAGACGGGGTTTCCTCACCGCGAGCACCGCCGCCGCGCTCGCCCTGACGTCCGCCCCCGCACACGCCCTCGCACGCCCGTTCGGCCGCTACGGCTCCCCGGCCCGCCGCCTCACCCCCGGCACCCTCTACGTCGACCCGCACGGCCGCGGCGACTTCACCACCGTCCAGGCCGCGGTGACCGCCGCCACCGGCACCGGCCGGACCCTGGTCATCGCCCCCGGCACCTACCGGGAGACGGTCGCGGTCGACGTCAGCCGTACGGAGGCGACCTGGATCGGCGCCTCCGAGAACCCCCGGGACGTCGTGATCGTCCACGACAACGCGGCCGGCACCCCCAAGCCCGGCGGCGGCACCTACGGCACCACCGGATCGGCCACCACGACCGTACAGGCCGACGGGTTCACCGCCTGCTGGATCACCTTCGCCAACGACTGGCTGCGCGCCGACCACCCGGACATCACCGGCACCCAGGCCGTCGCCGTCAAGGTTCAGGGCGACCGCAGCGCCTTCCTGCACTGCCGCTTCCTCGGCCACCAGGACACCCTGTACGCCGACTCCATGGCCCTCGGCGCCTTCGCCCGCCAGTACTACGCCCACTGCTACGCCGAGGGCGACGTCGACTTCGTCTTCGGCCGGGCCACCGCCGTCTACGAGCACTGCCACTTCCGCACCCTGGACCGGACGGACCTGGCCGCGGCGCCCTACGGGTTCGTCTTCGCGCCCTCCACGGCCGTCGCCAACCCGCGCGGCTACCTCGTCACCCGCAGCCGTGTCACCAGCGAGGCCCCGGACGCCTTCTACAAGCTGGCCCGCCCCTGGGTGCCCGGCTCCGACCCCACCGCCCGCCCGATGCTCACCGTCCGCGACACCTGGCTCGGCCCCGGCATCGACGCGGCCGCCCCCTACACCGACATGTCGGCGACCCACCCCTGGCAGAACCAGCGCTTCGCCGAGTACCGCGACACCGGTCCCGGCGCGGTCGTCACCGTCCCGGAGAACCGCCCCCAGCTGACCGACGCCCAGGCCGTGTCGGCGACCAGGGCGGCCTGGCTCGGGGACTGGACGCCGTGGGAGGAGTGCTGATGCTCCGCAGACGCACACTCCTCGGAGGACTCGTCGGCGGCGCCCTGGCGCTCGGCACCCCGGACGCCTTCGCCCGCGACCACCGCCGGGTCCTGCACATCCGCCCCGGCGACTCCGTCCAGGCCGCCGTGGACGCCGTCACCGGCCCCGGCTGGACGCTCCTGCTGCACCCGGGGACGTACCGCGAAGTGGTCAACGTGCCGGTGGACAAGCGCGAGTTGACCCTGAGGGGGGTCACGGGCGACCCCCGTGACGTGGTCATCGTGTACGACAATGCCAACGGCACGTGGAAGCCGGACGGTTCGGGCACGTACGGCACCGCCGGCTCGGCCACCTTCAGCTCGGCCGCCCCCGGACTGAGCCTCCGCGACCTCACCCTCGCCAACGACTGGCTGCGCGCCGACCACCCCGACATCACCGGCACCCAGGCCGTCGCCGCCTGCCTCACCGGCGACCGCACCCGCGCCGAGAACGTCCGGTTCCTCGCCCACCAGGACACCCTGTTCACGGACACCACGGCCCTGGACGCCTTCGACCGGCAGTACTTCCAGCACTGCCACATCGAGGGGGACGTGGACTTCGTCTTCGGCCGGGCGACGGCGGTGTTCGACCGCTGCCGCTTCCACACGCTTCCGAGGGACGTGGACTTCACCCCGAAGGGCATGGTGTTCGCGCCGTCCACCGCCCGGGCCAACCCGCACGGCATGCTCGCCGTGCGCTGCCGGTTCACCTCCGGCGCCCAGGACGGGGCGTACAAGCTGGCCCGGCCGTGGGTGCCGTCGTACGAGACCACCGCCTGGCCCGCCCTGGTCGTCCGGGACAGCGTGATCGGCCCCGGCATCGACGCCGTGGCCCCCTACACCAACATGCGCGACGCCTACCCCTGGCAGTCCATGCGCTTCGGGGAGTACCGCAACACCGGCCCGGGCGCGGTGATCACCGTCCCCGCGAACCGCCCCCAGCTCACCCCGGCCGAGGCCGCGCAGCACACCCCGGCGGCCTACCTCGGCGGCTGGAACCCCCGCTGATCCGCTCATCCCGATCCGACGAAAGGACCCGCACGTACCGGACTCGGCCTGCCGACCACTGGAACGTCTCCCGCCTCACCTTCCAGAACTTCCCGGACAGCGCGGTCGTCTGCCAGTCCTGCACCGGCACCAAGAGTTCGGCTCGGGCACCGGCAACCTGATCACCGGAGCGTGCCTGTTCAACAACTCCGCCGCCTGGGACAACGCCCGCAACGGCTTCACCGAGAACTCCAACACCGGCGCGATCGTCATCAACCGCACGACCGCCTACGCCAACGCCAAGTGGGGCCACTACTTCGCCACCAGCGCGTCCCGCCTCGGCAAGAGCCTGGCCGCCGGCAACGGCAGCGGGCCGGTCACCAAGGAGACTGACGGCCGGACGACGACACCCGCCCGGTGCCTCACTGCACCGACACGGTGACACGGTCCGGATCCGGGAGTGCTGTCGGAGCGGTGTCGCCGTACCAGGCGAACTCAAGGGCGGAAAGCCTTCCGCCGCTCACCCAGACGAGCAGTTCGCCGAAGAGTTCCCCGGCGTCGTCCGTGACCGTGCCGGTGGCCGGGACGACGCCGTCCTCGACCGGGGCGCTCGGGGTCCCGGACGGCACCTCCAGGTCGACACTCGGCGACTCGTCCGCCCAGTGATGCGTGACGCGAACCTCCGCGACCTGGCTTCTGAGCTCCCGGGCGCCGGGGAATTCCGCCGAGAGAAGTTTGCTCAGGACACGCTGTTCGCCGGAGACCGCCGACGTCACTCCGCGCTGCCCCACATCGCTTCCATATCCTCGCAGCGGACCGTGATGCTTGCGTCGGTGAGTGCGATCTCGTGGACGCAGCCGCCGTCCTCGTCCGGGAGGATTTCGTCGAGCAGCACGGTGTCGACCCGCATCCAGTCGATCGCATGGTGGTACTCGATCGAAAAGCGCCGCACCCCCGTGTAGCTGATACGCAACCCCGACTCGTGCTTGAACGGGTTCGGCGCGAAGTCCAGCACCAGCCGCCCGCTCTTGTCGGTCGCCGGATGGATCCCGGCCAGCTCCAGGTCCTTGACGCACCGGTCGGCGCGGGGGATGTCGTAGTGCCCCGGCTCGGAGACGAAGGCCCAGGCGCCCGGCGGGAGTACGTCGCGCAGCCGAGGAAGCTCGGCCAGGTAGTCGGAGGGGTCGAGGAAGAATCCGGAGCCGTCCCAGTGGGTTTGGACGAATTCCATGGCCGCTGTCCTCCTCACTCAGAGCGGTCTGCCGGCAGGGCGGTCCCGCGCTTCCCCTGCAGCCGTGAACGGGGATTTGCCCCGTGCCGCCCGGTGCGAGGGGAGCGGAACGCCGTGATTGCCGCGGTGATTCGGCTGTTCACCATCGTGCAAAGGGTTCCTGTGCGGCAATGTCCGGGCAGGCACGGTCAAGTGCGCGCCGGAAGTCGTGGGCCAGTGCCGCCAGCATGTCCTCGACGTCCGGCAGAGAGGCTGTCTCGGTCGCCGGTGCGGGGATCCAGTCGGTCCGGGTCGTGCAGGTCATGGTGACCTGTTCGCCGACCGGGTCGAAGCTGATGACACGTTCGATGCCCTGGCCGTAGAAGTCGATCTGTGCCCGGTCCTTCCGGCCGAGGGCCGCCCTTGCCTGCGGGAGTTGCTCGATGACCGAGGAGAGGTCATAGGAGACGTCCACGGGCCATGCGTCCTGGCCGAACCCCGACACATGGAAGCGGCAGTCCGTCTCGGCCAGAAGCTCACAGGCATCCATGACCAGCGATTCATAGTCCTCGGCAAGATCGAGTTCGTGTGTCACCGGGGTGTCGGAGGTGGGCGGAGACACGGTCATGCGGAATGGCACGGAGCTGCTCACTTCTTCAGGATCGGAAAAGCCGTTTTGTAGGAACCATCGGGTTTGGGGACCAGTCTGGCGTAGTTGGCCTCGACTATCGTTCCGTCCGGCATGATGACCTGTCCCATCCCCGGCGGCAGTTCCACCTCGCGTACCCCTCCGTTGGGGTCGTGGTGTGTCTTCAGGAATTCCAGGGCCTTGTCGTTGTCAAGCCATTGCCCCTGCTGATTTCCCGTGCTGCGTGCCCGGTCGGTAAGGCTTTTCGTGTTCTTCGCGCCGGCTCCGTGCTCGCTGAAGGTGTGGCCGAAGGTCGGCCGGCTGCGCGTGTTCCAGTTGAGGTCATCGGCGGGGATCTTCTTGCACGCCAGCCCGAGCGGGTCGAGCCAAGTGAACGGGTTCGGACCGTATGCGTACGGGTTCGGGTACGGATCGAGACCGAGTGGATCCGCCGAGATGAAGCCTCCGGTCTCCGGGTCGAAATACCGGAAGACGTTGTAGTGGAGGCCGGTTTCGGGGTCCGCGTACTGGCCGGGAAAACGCAGCGGGCAATCCACGGACGCCTCGTCGTCCGGCGGTGCGGGGAACGGCGCCCCCCACACCGTGGTCCGGCGCTGCCATGCCAGGCGACCGTCCGGTGTGACCAGTTCGGTGGGCGTCCCCACGACGTCGGTCACGACGGTGTGGAACCGAGTCCGCTGTCCGGCCGTGGTCTCCTCGGCCAGCCGGGCGAGGAACGAACTCTCCGCCTCGTGCTCTGTCGGTTCGTGGTCGATCTGAGCCACAGGACGGTCGGTGTCCGGAGCGAACTCCCAGGTGGTCACCGTGCCGGCGGGTGTGGTCTGTTCCGCCAGCCGGGTGTCGTCCCAGCAGAAGTCGGTCCGGTCGCACACGGACCCGTCCTCGGCCACACGATGCTTGGAGACCCGGCGTCCGAACGGGTCATAGGCGTAGCACCATCGGTCGCCGTCGGGACCGACCGCCTCGGTCAGCCGGTCCTCCGCGTTCCACGTGTAGGACCAGACGCGCTGCTGACCGTTGAGCAGATTCCGCTTCTTGCAGACAAGGCGGCCCTGGGCGTCGTGCTCGTAGACGGTGTGGCCGGCACGGCGGATCAGGGTGCCGTCGAACTCACGCTCACCGCGGACACCGAGTCCCGGTGAGTCCGCCCGGACCGGATTGCCCGCCGCGTCGTACGCGTAGGTTTCGGCCCAGCCATGGGCACAGACGCCCGTGACCCGGCCCACGGCGTCGAGATCGAAGCGGCGGGTGCCCGACGTCAACTCGCGGATCTCCGTGATGTGGCCGTCGGCGCGGTAGGCATAGCCACGGTGCTGGAGCAGACGGTTCGCCCCCACGGCGCCGGCGAGCACGGTCAGCGACTGCTCGGTCAGCCGGCCGGCCGCACTCCACCGCTGGAGGAGGGTGACGTCGTCCCCGAGCCGTCGCTCGGTCTCGCGACCCGCCGTGTCGTACGAGAAGGTGAGGGTGTGGTCCGCCGTGCGGAGCGCGGTGGCTCGTCCCGTGGCGTCGTACGTCCACTCGGACACCAGCCCGGACGGGGCCGTACGCCGGGTACGACGTCCGAGGGCGTCGTACGCGTAGCTGATCCTGCGGCCGTTGACGGTCTCCGCCACGACCCGGCCCAGCGGGTCCCGTTCCAACGACACCTCGGTGCCGACGTTGGCAGCGTGCGCCAGCCTGCGGTCGGGCCCATAGCTGTACGTGGTGATGCCACCGCCGGCCTCGTCGCGCTGTTCCACCACGCGGCCCGCCGCGTCTCGGGTGAAACAAAGCCTTTCCCCGGCCCCGTTCGTCCGGGAGGTGAGCCGGCCCGTCGCGTCGTGGGTGTACGTGAGCGTGCGGCCGTTGAAGTCCGACTCGGCCGTCAGACGGCCCGCCTCGTCGTAGGTGTAGGTCCAGGTACGGCCCTGCGGGTTGGTGACTCCGGTCAGACGCAGTTCCGTGTCATAGGTGAACGCGTAGTGTGCGCCGTCCGGATCCGTTCGTGTGGCGGGTACGTCGAAATGCGTCACCGTGTGGTGGGTCGTGTTCCCGGCGGGGTCCGTGTGGGTGAGCAGATTGCCCTCTGCGTCCCAGGTCCACGACTCCCGTGTGCCGTCGGCTGATTCACGCCAGGCGGGTCTGCCGTCCGTCGTCCAGCCCAGGCGGGTGGTGTGACCGAGTGGATCGGTCACCTCGGTCACGCGACCGAAGGCGTTCCGGCGGATCGTCGTCGTGTGGCCCAGTTCGTCCGTGAGGGCGACGGGCAGGCCTGCGTCGTCGTGGACGACCGTGCGGGTGTGGCCGAGGGCGTCGGTGATCGTGGTCGGGCGGCCCGCCTCGTCGTGCGTGTACCGGGTCTCGGCCCCCGTGGGATCGACGGTCGAAAGGAGGTTGCCCCGCTCGTCGTAGGCGTGCCGCCAAACCGCGCCGCCCGGCTCGATCACCTCGGTCGGCAGTCCGAGCGCGTTGTACGCGGCCCGGGCCTCCGAGCCGTCCGGCAGGGTGAGTCCGACCAGGTTGCCGGCGTCGTCGTAGGCGCATCGGGTGGTGTGACCCAGGGGGTCGGTGACCGTCAGTGGCTTGTCGCCGTAGTCGTCCCACTCCGTACGGGTGACGTGCCCCAGCGGGTCCGTCTCCTCCACGACCAGGCCTTCGGCGTTGTACCGGTGGACCGAGGTGTGGCCCTGGGAGTCCGTGTACGTCGTGGTGCGGGTGGTGTCGTCGTACGTCAGCGTCCCGGACAGGATGCCGTCGACGCCCTCGGTGCGGGTCACGCGGCCTCGGTCGTCGTAGACGTACGAGAACCAGGTGCCGTTGCGGTCGGTCCAGCGGGTGACGCGGCCCTCGGTGTCGTAGGTGAAGCGGAGGGGTTCGCCGCTGGAGTTGATGACCTCGGTGAGGTTGCCGGAGGTGTCGTAGCCGTAGCGCATGACGACCGTGCCCTCGTCGGGCGCGGCGGACGGGCGGTAGCGGGAGGGCGGCTCGTCCAGCAGGCGCAGGGCCGTGATGCGTGGGCCCTGGGTGTCGACGGCGACGTAGTAGCCGCCGGAGTGGCGGATGGCGAAGGGGATGCCGTCGTCGTCGCGTTCGACGTCGATGCGGTTGCCGTTGCGGTCGCTCCAGGAGTCGAGAGCGAGGTGGAAGACGCCGAAGGTCGTGGAGGGGACGGGGGCGGCGAAGGTCCGCATCACGCCGGTCGCCGGGTCGGTGACCGTCATCGCGCCGTCCGGTTTGCCGTCCCACTCCAGGGGCCAGCGCGGGCCCTTCGCCGGCATGGTCGGCACGCCCGGTTCCGGTACCGGGTAGACCAGGCGCATGCCGTCGGCCGCGGCGAAGACGACGCCCTCGCCGTCGATCTGGAGGCACTCGTCCAGGGTGGAGATCCAGGTCGGGCCGAAGCAGACGCCTCCCCGGTAGGAGGAGAGGTGGGTGCGGGTGAACTCCAGCGGCAGGCTGCCCGGCAGGGTCAGGTCCGTCTGGGGCATCAGCATGGCGCCGGTCGCCACGTCGATCGGCTCGCCGACACAGGGGGTGCGTTCGGCGTTGCGGGCGGCCGGGCCCAGCTCCACCAGGTCGGGGCGGAGGGAGGGCGGGCGCAGCAGCAGCGGGGTGGTGCTGCTGAACCCGCCTTCCATGCTCGCCTTCAGCAAGCCGCCGCCCGCTCCCATCGCGCCGCCGAAGATCATGCCGTCCTTGGCGGCCTGGTTGACCTCGTCCAGGCTGAAGCCCTGCTGCAGCCCGGTCGCGATCTTCAGCGGCTGGGCCACGGCGAGGTCCACCGTGACCGACTCCACGCCGCCGAACGCGGCGGCGACCAGCGTGCCCGCGGCGATCTCGGCGACGGTCGTGGTGACCGCGACGCCCATCGTGGCGCCGAACTCGATAAGCGCCTCGGCCGCCACGGCGGCGGCCCCGGAGGCCAGGCCCGCGGTGAAGAAGGCCAGCGCCACACCGCCCGCGATCACGGCCGCGTCGATGCCGATCTGCG
This sequence comes from Streptomyces sp. NPDC046727, assembly GCF_040645635.1. Classification (NCBI taxonomy): domain Bacteria; kingdom Bacillati; phylum Actinomycetota; class Actinomycetes; order Kitasatosporales; family Streptomycetaceae; genus Streptomyces; species Streptomyces sp. NPDC046727. Next base: position 18,715 of record NZ_JBEYYR010000010.1, on the reverse strand, counting down.
TCCAGAGCTTGTTGATCGCGTCGTCGATGGCGTGGGCGAACTTCTCCAGCGCCTTGGCCATCTCCCGCGAGGACTTGGCCAGGTCGCTCAGCCAGCCGCCGTCCTGGTCCTTGGCGTAGCGACCCCAGAACTTCTCGAACGCCTCGATCGACTCACCGGTGTTGTTGTGGATGATCGAGGACGCGCTGCGGTGCACGGGAGCGCGGACGTCGTCCACCGAATCGGCGAAGGCACGCCAGGCCTTCGCCGCGTCCCGCAGCTTGTCGGAGTCGGCCTCGGGCCACCACAGACCCATCTTGAGAAGGATGTGGCGGGCTGTGTCCTCAACGCTCACCGGCACCGTCGCTCTGCTGGGGGGTCTTCACTTCCGTGAACATGCCGGCGATGAGCTGGTCGTTGTCCACGTGCCCGTCGGAGAGGTCCACCATGGCCTCGTGAATGCTCGTCAGACCGAGCACCAGCACACCCGCCGCGCTCTCGATCTTCTTCTGCTGCGGCTTGTAGGCGTTGCCGAACTTGTCACCCTGTTCGTCGTGGCCCCAGGGCTCGCCGAGGCCGTCCAGGGTGTTGATGAGCGTGGTCAGTGCCTTGCTCAGATCGATGGCCCCCTGATGGAAGGCCGGTGCCGCCGCCTTGATGTCGGCGGTCTTGATGTCCAGGACCTTGCCGGGCACCTTGCCGTCGCCCACCGATGAACCCCCGTTCGCAGTCGCGGTCTCCGACCATAGGGCCACCGGGTCAAGGGAACCCCAGAACAAGGCAATCGGAAGGTAATGCTCCAGATGGGGGGCGCAACAGCGGTCGCGTATCGATCGGGTAACGGGGCTCGCTCTGCCTGCTTGATGCGCGTAGACAATCTCTGACCTGCTACATCACTCCCATTCACCAGATCCGGAGAATTCATGAGGAAGTCCCTCAAGGCGGTCGCGGCCGGTGCCGCCTGTGTCGTCGCCGGGGCGGCGCTGTACGGCGCGGGCGCGGCCACCGCCGACCAGTCGACGGCGAACTCCACCCACGAGCCGTACAACATCGGGCAGTTGGTGAAGGACATCGACACCTACTACGGCACCACCGCCGACGCCAACGGCGTCTACCAGGCGTCCCCGGACAGCCCGTACGCCCAGGACCTGGCGCGTATCGACCGCGACGCCAAGCGCTACATAGACAAGGCCGCCCGCAAGGCGGACCACCGGGGCGAGAAGCCGGCCGTCGTCTTCGACATCGACGACACGCTGCTGCTGAGCCTCGACTACGAGAAGCGCACCAACTACACGTACAACTCCACCACGTGGAGCGACTACGTGAACAAGGCGGACCGCCCGGCCGTCTTCGGCAGCCCGGAGCTGGTGCGGTACGCCGAGTCCAAGGGCGTCGAGGTCTTCTACAACTCCGGTCTGAGCGAGGCCCAGCGGGCCGCCGCGGTCGAGAACCTGAAGAAGGTCGGCGCCGATGTGAACCTCGACGCCGACCACATGTTCCTCAAGGACAAGGCCAACCCGCCGGCCTACCTGAAGGACTGCGCCACCGCGGGCGCCTGGAACTGCACGACGGTGCAGTACAAGTCCGGGACGCGCAAGCACATCGAGGACGACTTGGGCTACGAGATCATCGCCAACTTCGGCGACCAGTACTCGGACCTGGACGGCGGCTACGCGAACCGCACGTACAAGCTGCCGAACCCGACGTACTTCGTCAGCTGAGCCCTACCCGTACGTCCTGAGCAGCCGCTCGTACTCGGCCCCCGTCACCGGCAGCACCGTGCCGTGGCGGGGGCTCGCCGGCAGCGCGTGGTCCGTGGACGGAGTCCACCTGCCCGAGGCCAGGTCCGTGGTCTCGAAGGGGACGTAGCCGCGCAGGCCGTATTCGTCGATGAACAGGTACCACTTCTTCTCGGTGTTGGACCTGAAGACGGTCGGGCCCTCGCCCCGGGCGAGGGCGTTGCTGCCGACGCAGTCGGCGACGAAGTCGTACGACGTGTCGGTCAGGTCCCGCGACTTCTCCGCGGTGATGAACTTCGAGCAGGGCGAGCTGGACGACGGATCCCGCTCGTCCTTGGTGAAGCGGTAGTACGTCCCCTTGTCCTTGATGACCGTCGAGTCGATGACCGAGTAGCCGGGGTCGTCCCAGACCTTGGGCTCGCTGAAGGTGCGGAAGTCCTCGGTCGTGGCGTAGAGCATGCGGTTGTACGTCGATCCGGTGTGGTCCGGGTCGTCGGCCGCGTACAGCTTCGACGCCCAGAAGACGACGTACGCGTGCCGCCTGCTGTCCCAGTAGGCCTCCGGCGCCCAGGTGTTGCCCGCGTTGTCGGGCGCCACCTTCACCAGCCGCTGGTCGGTCCAGTGGACCAGGTCGGTGGACTGCCACACCATGACGGACTTGCTGCCGTGCCGCTGGACGTAGTCCCAGCTTCCGCTGCTGTTCCGGTACATCCGCAGGTCGGTGGCGATGAGGTAGAACCTGTCACCCTTGGGGGAGCGGATCACGAACGGGTCGCGCAGGCCCTTCTCGCCGATGGTCGAGGTCAGCACCGGCTGTCCGGCGTTCAACTCGCGCCAGTGCAGCGGGTCGTTGCCCTGGCTGAGTGCGTAGCGGATCTGTTCGCCGTCGGCCGTGCCCTCGCCGGTGAAGTAGGCGAACAGATAGCCCGCGTACTTCGACCGCGCGGTGTCCGCGGAGCCGGGCGGGGCGGCCGCCAAAGTGAGGAGGAGGGCGAGGAGGGGGACCAGCAGAGTTCTGAGACGCATGACAGTCCTGTGTGAGCGTGAGGGTTTCTGTGGGGTGCTGTGCGTTCTCGGAGTGTCACCAGTGGGGCGCACGACGTCAATCGGTGTGCGCGGGAGCGGGGCGGCCGAAAGTTTCGGTTGTTTTCGCGCGGGGGCGGCAACCCGTTCCGGCCACGGCGGCGACCGCAACGCGTCACACCCCCGACGAAAGGAACGCCCAGTGCGGCAGAGCACCGGACGCCACCGCAGGACGCGCACCCTCTCGATCGCCGCCACGGTGGCCGTCGCCGCGGGGGCCGGCGGCGTCTACCTCGGCCTGTCCGACGGCGGCGCCCAGGCCGCCACGGCCACGGTCACCGTGTCCAGCACCGCCCAGCTGGAATCCGCGGTCAGGAACGCCACCGCCGGCACCGTGATCCAGGTGCGGGGCGGCACCTACTACCCGACCGCCACCCTCAAGTCCACGGCGAGCGGGACCGGTTCGAACCGGATCACGCTGAAGGCCTACGGCAGCGAGAAGGTGAGGATCGACGGCTCCAAGCTGCCCGCCGGCTCCTGGCTCGCCGGCATCTACGGCAGCTACTGGACCGTGCAGAACCTCACCTTCCAGAAGTCCCCGGCCCAGGGGTTCGTCGTCACCTCCTCCACCGGCGGCATCTTCAAGAACCTCGTCACCGCGGACAACGGCGACTCCGGGTTCACCCTGCGCGGCGACAACACGGTCGGCAACCTCGTGCAGAACCTGGACAGCTACGGCAACTACGACGCCTCGGGCCACGGCCAGAACGCCGACGGCATCGCCGTCAAGTTCGGCTCGGGCACCGGCAACAAGGTCACCGGCGCCCGGCTCTTCAACAACTCGGACGACGGGCTCGACCTCTGGCAGTTCTCCTCACCCGTCACCATCGAGCACTCCTGGGCCTTCGGCAACGGCAGGAACCGCTGGAACGACTCCGCCTTCGAGGGCAACGGCAACGGGTTCAAGCTGGGCGGCGGCGGGGCCTCGGTCGCGCACGTCGTCAACGACGACGCGGCCTGGGACAACACGCTGAACGGGTTCACCGAGAACTCCAACACCGGCGCGATCGTGCTGAACCGCAACACCGCCTACGCCAACGCGCAGGCGGGCTTCTTCTTCGAGACGGGCAAGGCCCGCCTGGCCCGCAACCTGGCCGTCGGCAACAAGGGCGGCCTGGCCGAGCTGGGTTCCCGTACCGTGTCCGCCGCCAACAACTGGGACAGCGGGGTGAGCACGCCGGCTTTCAAGTCCACGGACGCGGCGAGTGCGTACGGGGCGCGGAGGGCCGACGGTTCGCTGCCGGCGACGTCATTCCTGACGACGGGGTCGACTGTCATCGGGGCAACGATGGACTGAGTCCGCGGTGGTCCCGCGCCCCGTCAGGGGCGCGGGGAACTGCGCGAGCAACCCACCACCGGCCCGCAGTCGCCGTCCTACGAGTCACCACCCGAACCGTCCCGCGCATGCGCGGCAAAGTCCCCGGTCACCGCATAGGCACGTCCCGCGGCCAGACCGGTCATGACATAGCGGTCGCGCCCCGCGTCCCGCCCCCCACGCGTATGGTCGTACTGCCCGGCGAACACCCACTCACCCGCCGGCACCGTACGCCCCTGCTTCAGCGTCCATGTGTAGACGACGAACCCGTCCTTCTCCGTGACGCTCTGGCTGAAGTCCCCCTCCGGCAGCGAACGCCACGCACCCGTCGACGTGACCCCGCCGGTCTGGGCGACCTTCAACTCGACGGTGAGGGACGTCAGTTCCTTGGACGTCTTCAGGGTCAGGTTGCTCTGCGCCCAGAAATCGTTGCCGTGCGGGTCCACCGAGCCGTCCGACCACAGGGGACCGTCCCGCTCGGCGCGCGCCGCCGGCGGCTCGGCCGTGGCGGTGGCCTTCGGGGTGCGCGAGGGGGAGGGGGAGGAGTCCGGGGTGCGGGACGGCTGCCCGGCGCCCTCGGTGGGGGCCGGGTCCGCCGAGTGGACCGGCGGCCGGGTGGTCGTCGCCTCCGGTGACCCGGAGGGCGTCGGCGACACCGCCACCGTCTCCCGGGCCGGCGGGTCGTCCTTCACCGCGGACGCCACCGCGTAGCCCCCGACCGCGAGCACACCGGCCACCGCGGCCGTCGCGGTGACCACCCGGACCCAGCCGAACACCGGCGGGCGTACGGACCGGTGGCCGGGGCGGGACCGCTCGGCCATGCCGCGTTCCACGCGGGCCAGGATGCGCGCGCGGTCGGGTTCGTGGGCCTCGGCCGCCTCCTGCAGCCGGGCGCGCAGCTCGTCGTGCACGTCCTGCCGCCTCATCGGTTCCTTCCTCCGCTCTCGCCGCCCCGGGCCGCCATCGCCGCGTGCACCCGCCGCGGGTCGCCCTGCGGGCCGAGCAGCCGCTGCAGTTCGGCCATGCCCTTGGACGTCTGGCTCTTCACCGTACCGACCGAGATCCCGAGCGCGAGCGCGGTGTCCTTCTCCGACAGGTCGAACGCGTGCCGGAGCACCACGCACGCCCGTTTCCGGAACGGCAGCCTGCGCAGCGCCCCCTGGACGTCCACCACGCCGGCGACGTCCGGGTTCTCGGTCCTCTCCTCGCCGCGCGGCCAGAACAGCGCGATCCGGCGCCGCTCGCGCACCGCGCTGCGGATCCGGGTACGGGCCAGGTTGGCGACCACGCCCCGGGCGTACGCCACCGGATGGTCGGCCGCGCGCACCCGGTCCCAGCGGTGCCACAGCGCCAGCAACGCGTCCGCCGCCAGGTCGTCGGCGGCGTCCGCCTCACCCGTCAACAGATGGGCCAGACGGGAGAGTTCGGCGTAGTGCCGTTCGAAGAAGGCATGGAACTCCACGGAGGCGGCGTCGTCGACGACTGTGCCCACGGGTGACCTCTTCTCGATGCGGCGCTGTGGGTGTCATGTGAATGACATGCGAGGGCCCGGGGGAGGGCCCGGACGGAGATCCGGAAGCGTAGCAGTGATCGTTTCGTGTCCTCGTACGGGGAGTCGGACGTCGTATGGCAGGCCGAACTCGATTACGTAACACGGAGAAAACCTGAAACGGGTTCGACGCGGGAACAATCCAGCCAGCATCCGCACGCTGATCATCAGGTGACGAGGAGTGGAACCATGTCCGTGGACCGGTACTTCAGGATCTCCGAGCGGGGATCCACGCTCGGGCGCGAGATACGCGGCGGCTTCGCCACGTTCTTCACCATGGCCTACATCCTTGTCCTGAATCCGATCATCCTGGGCAGCGCCAAGGACAAGTTCGGTCACAGCCTGGATACCGGCCAACTCGTCACCGCGACGGCGCTGGTGGCCTGTGTGATGACGGTCGTCATGGGCGTCGGCGGCAATCTGCCGCTCGCCATCGCCGCCGGCCTCGGTCTCAACGCCGTCGTCGCCTTCCAGCTCGCCCCGCTGATGAGCTGGGCCGACGCGATGGGCCTGGTCGTCCTCGAAGGCATCGTCATCTGCGTGCTGGTGCTCACCGGCCTCCGGGAAGCGATCATGAACGCGATCCCGCAACAGCTGAAGCAGGCCATCGGCGTCGGCATCGGCCTGTTCATCGCCTTCATCGGCTTCGTGGACGCCGGGTTCGTCAGCCGCATACCGGACGCCGCGCACACCACCGTGCCGGTCCAGCTCGGCGCCGTCGGGCGGCTCACCGGCTGGCCGGTGCTGGTCTTCTGTCTCGGTGTGCTGCTCACCCTCGCGCTGCTCGCGCGGAAGGTGAAGGGCGCGATCCTCATCAGCATCGTGACGATGACCGTCGTCGCGATCGTCATCGACGCCGTTGCCGACATCAAGAGCTGGGGCCTGACCACGCCCGAGGTCCCGGACGAGGTCGTCGCCGCACCGGACTTCGGGCTGTTCGGTCACTTCAGCCTGTTCGGCGGCTTCGCCGAGGCCGGTGTCCTCACCGCCGTCCTGCTGGTCTTCACCCTGATCCTGTCGGACTTCTTCGACGCCATGGGGACCATCGTCGGCATCACCGCCGAGGCCGGCCTGCTCGATGAGAAGGGGCAGGTGCCCGGCATCGGCCGCGTGCTGTTCATCGACGGCGCCGCGGCCGTGGCCGGCGGTGTCGGCTCCGCCTCCTCCAACACCGCCTACATCGAGTCCGCGGCCGGTGTCGGCGAGGGCGCCCGCACCGGCTTCGCCAACCTGGTCACCGGCGGCCTCTTCGGCCTCGCCCTCTTCCTCACCCCGCTGCTCACCATCGTCCCGCTCCAGGCGGCGGCGCCCGCGCTGATCGCCGTCGGCTTCCTGATGATGACCCACGTCAAGCACATCGACTGGGACCGGTACGAGATCGCCGTCCCGGCGTTCCTCACCATCGCGGCGATGCCGTTCACCTACTCGATCACCGACGGCATCGGCGCGGGCTTCCTGTCCTACGTCGTCATCAAGACGGTGCTGGGGAAGGCGCGGGAGGTCAACTGGCTGTTGTGGGGGGTCTCGGCGCTGTTCCTCGTGTACTTCGCGATCGACCCCGTGGAGCAGGTTCTCGGGGTGAAGTGAGCGGGTGGGCGGTTCCGCGGAACCGCCCACCCGCTGGCGCCTACTTCAGCGCCGCCTGCATCATCGCCCGGGCCACCGGAGCCGCCAGGCCGTTGCCGCTGACCTCCGACCGCGCCGCGTCCGACTGCTCCACCATCACCGCGACGGCGACCTCCTTGCCGCTGCTGTCGGACTTGCCGTAGGACGTGAACCAGGCGTACGGCGTCTTGCTGTTGTTCTCGCCGTGCTGGGCGGTACCGGTCTTGCCGCCGACGGTCACCCCGTCGATCAGCGCGTTCGTACCCGTGCCGTCCTTCACCACCGTCTCCATCGCCGACTGGAGCTGCTCGGCGGTGGTGGAGCTGATGATCTCCTCGGTGCCGGCGGCGTCGTCGTAGTCCTTCAGCACGTCACCGCCGCTGTCGGTGATCTGCGACACCATGTGCGGCGCGACCTGCTTGCCGCCGTTGGCGATGGTCGCGGACACCATGGCCATCTGGAGCGGCGTCGCGGTGACGTCGAACTGGCCGATGCCGGACAGGGCCGTCTGGGCCTGGTCCATGCCGGACGGGTACACGCTGGTGTAGGCGCGCACCGGCACGTCCTGCTCCTCGTCGTTGAAGCCGAACTTCTCGGCCATGGCCTTGACCTTGTCCTGGCCGAGCTGGACGGCCATATGACCGAAGACGTTGTTGCAGGAGTACTGCAGGGCGACGCGGATCGAGGCGTTCTTGCACGGAGCCGACTTGCTCTCGTTCTCCAGCGGGCGCGTCGTGCCCGGCATGATGTACGGGTCGGGGCTGTCGGTGTGCTGGTCCACGTCCTTGTACAGCCCGTCCTCCAGCGCGGCGGCCGCCACGACCAGCTTGAACGTCGAGCCCGGCGGCAGCGGCTGGCGCAGCGCGCGGTTGGTGAGCGGCTTGTCCTTGTCCGCGTTCAGCGACTTCCACGCCTTGCCGGCCGTGTTGGCGTCGGTGAGCGAGGACGGGTCGTACGACGGCGTCGACACCGCCGCGAGGATCCTGCCCGTCTTGGGGTCGATCGCGACGGCGCCGCCCTTCGTGTCTCCCAGCGCGCGGTAGGCCGCCTTCTGCACGTCCGGGTCGATCGTGGTGAGCACGTTGCCCGGAGCGGCGCGCTCCCCGGTGACGGTGTCCATCACGGTCTTCAGCTGGTTGTCCGTGCCGTTGAGCAGGTCCGTGTAGATGCCCTCCAGCTGGGTGGGGGCGTAGGCCTGCGAGGCGTACCCCGTCACCGCCGCGTACAGCCTGCCGTCCTTGTACGTCCGCTTGTACGCGAGATCGCTCCCCTTCGTCCGCTTCGAGCCGGTGACCGCGTCTCCGGCCACGATGATGTTCCCGAGGGGCCGCGAGTACGTCGTGATCGCGTTCCGCCGGTTGTCGTTGTCGTCCGCGAGGGCCTGACCGTCGTAGAACTGCAGCCATGTCGCCCTGACCAGCAGGGCGAGCACGAGCAGCAGCGCGAAGACGGACGCCCGCCTGATCGTCTTGTTCATCCCGCTCGGAAGACGATCGAGACGGGGGCAATCGTTCCCGTACGACCGCTTTTCTCATCGGGCGTTCAGGAAGCCGGCCCGGACCGGCCGTCCAGGACCAGCACGACCTCCTCGATCTCCCGGCCCCGCGCGTTCGCGAACCCCCGCGCCCGGGCCGTCTCGCGGAACCCGCACTTCTCCAGCACGCGCAGCGAACCGGCGTTGTCGGCCGCCGCCCGTGCGTACAGCGGCCGTTCGGGAACCTCGGCGAGCAGGGCCCGCAGCGCGCCCGTCGCCACGCCCCGGCCCCAGTACGCGCGGTCGATCCAGTACGTCACCTCCCGCTCGCCGGCCACGCCGTACACCGCCGCGTTGCCGGCCACGGCCCCGTCGGCCAGGACCGTGCGCAGCACGTCGGCGCCGTCCCGCCGGCGCTGCCAGTAGGCCGCGAAGGCATCCTGGTCGTACGGGTCCGCCGGGCCGAACGCGGCCATCCGGAGGGCCTCCGGGTCGGTCATCTGCCGGTAGAACACCGGCAGGTCACTGTCCTGGACGGCCCGCAGCGCGATCTCCATGGACCCGAGACTACGGGCTCAGAGCCGACGCGTCGCCAGTGTCAGCCGATCCCGCGCGTCGAACAGCGCGTCCTTGATCATCTGCTCGTGGGCGGGAGTCAGCCGGGCGACCGGGACCGAGCAGCTGATGGCGTCCCGGGCGGGCGTGCGGTACGGGATCGCCACACCGAAACAGCGCAGGCCCAGCGTGTTCTCCTCGCGGTCGACCGCGAAGCCCTGCTCCCGGACCTGGTGCAGCTCCTCGATGAGCTTCTCCCGGTCGGTGAGGGTGTGCTCGGTGAGCGCGGGCAGGGTCTCCGGCAGCAGCTTGCGGACCTGCTCGTCGGTGTAGGTGGCGAGGATCGCCTTGCCGAGGGAGGTGGAGTGGGCCGGGAGCCGGCGGCCGACGCGGGTGAAGGGGCGCAGGTAGTGCTGGGACTGGCGGGTGGCCAGGTAGACCACGTTGGTGCCGTCGAGCCGGGCCAGGTGGATGGTCTCCGTGGTGTCGTCGGAGAGCCGGTCCAGGGTCGGGCGGGCGGCGGCCACCACCTCGTCGCCGTCGATGTACGACGTGCCGACCAACAGCGCCCGCACCCCGATGCCGTACCGCGTGCCGGTCGCGTCCGTCTCCACCCAGCCCAGCTCCACGAGCGTGCGCAGCAGCATGTACAGGCTGGACTTGGGATATCCCATGGCCTCCTGGACGGCCGCGAGGGAGTGCATCCCGGGCCGGCCGGCGAAGTATTCGAGCAGCTCAACGGTCCGTACCGCGGACTTGACCTGCGCCCCGCCCCCTGTGTCGCCTGCCGTCATCGCCCTTGACCCCTTCGTTCGACGAGGACCTGAGTTATATAGTCTCCGAGCAGCGTATTCATCATCAGAGACAGTGTTCAGTATATCGAACGCGACTGATGGGTGAGCCTGGATAGTCCTAGATAGTGCGGCCTTTACTGGGAGGGACCCGCGGTGGCAGCAGCACCAGTCTGGAGTGTCGACCCGCGCACCGGGAAGCAGCGTGAACAGGTTGCGGTGGAGGCCACAGCCCAGGAGGTGGACACGGCCGCCCGGGCGGCCCACGCCGCGCGCGGCGCCCTCGCCGACCGCGCGGTCCGCGCCGCCTTCCTGCGCTCGGCCGCCGCGGGCCTGGACGCGGCCCGGGACGGCCTGGTGGAGACCGCCGACGCGGAGACCGCGCTCGGCCCGGCCCGGCTGACCGGCGAACTCGCCCGTACGACGTACCAGTTGCGGGCCTTCGCCGGCATCGTCGAGGAGGGCGCCTTCCTCGACGTCGTCATCGACCACCGCGACGACACCGCCACCCCGCCCGTCCCGGACCTGCGCCGCTACAAGGTGCCGCTCGGCGTCGTCGCCGTCTACTCCGCCTCCAACTTCCCCTTCGCGTTCTCCGTCGCCGGCGGCGACACCGCGAGCGCGCTGGCCGCGGGCTGCCCGGTCGTCGTCAAGTCCCACCCCGACCACCCGGCCCTGTCCGAGCTGGTCGCCGAGGTGCTGCGCCGGGCCGCCGCCGAACACGGCATCCCCGAGGGCGTGATCGGCCTCGTCCACGGCTTCGAGGCGGGCGTCGAGCTGATCAGGCACCCACTGGTCGCCGCCGCCGGCTTCACCGGTTCGGTACGGGGCGGCCGGGCGCTCTTCGACGCCGCCGCCGCGCGCCCCGTGCCGATCCCGTTCCACGGCGAGCTGGGTTCGCTGAACCCGGTCCTGGTCACCGAGGCCGCCGCGGCCGAGCGGGCCGAGGAGATCGGCGGCGGGCTCGCCGGGTCGATGACCCTCGGCGTCGGCCAGTTCTGCGTCAAGCCCGGCCTGGTGCTCGTGCCCTCCGGCGCGGGCGGCGACCGGCTGGTGAAGTCCCTGACCGACGCCGTCAGCGACACCGGCGCGGGTGTCCTGCTCGACCACCGCATGCGGGACAACTTCATCGCGGGTGTGGCCGAGCGCGCGCAGCTCCCGGACGTGGACTCGCCGGTCACCCCGGGCGCGGGCGGCGAACACGCGGTCAGCGCCGGGTTCCTCACGGTGCCGGCACAGAAGCTGGCCGCGGAGGGGGCGTACGACCTGCTCCTGGAGGAGTGCTTCGGACCGGTGACCGTGGTCGCCCGCTACGACGGCGAGGACGAGGCCAAGGCCGTCCTGTCGCGGCTTCCGGGCAACCTCACGGCGACGGTGCAGCTCTCCTCGGAGGAGGCCGCGGGCAACGGCCGGGGCCCGGAGCTGCTCGCCGAGCTGACGCCGCTGGCCGGCCGGGTGCTGGTGAACGGCTGGCCGACCGGGGTCGCCGTGGCGCCGGCCCAGCATCACGGGGGGCCGTACCCGGCGACCACGTCCACGTCCACCTCCGTGGGCGGCACCGCCATCGAGCGGTGGCTGCGGCCGGTGGTCTACCAGAACGCGCCGCAGGCGCTGCTGCCCGAGGAGCTTCGCGACGACAATCCGCTCGGGCTGCCTCGGCGGTTCAACGGGGTTCTGGAGCGGTAGCGTCCGCGCGCCCTGGGCAGAAACCGGTCACCTCGCGAGAAACGGTCGATGGAGTTGGAGCTTCCCGAACTGCCCTTTCCCCTGCGGACCTACGGCCCGGACGGCCACTGGTCCTACGAGGACGGCGTGCTCACCGGATGGGCCGGGCCCCGGCAGGACCGGTTCGTTCCGCCCACCGGCGAAGGACTCGACCCCGCCTCCGACGCGCCCCGGTTGCTCGGGGCGCCCGAAGGGGACTTCCAGCTGATCGCGCGGGTCACCGTGGGGTTCCGTGCCGCCTTCGACGCCGGGGTGCTCTACCTCCACGTCGGCGAGCGGGCCTGGGCCAAGCTGTGCCTGGAGTACTCCCCGGACGTGCCCACCGTCTGCACGGTGGTCACCCGGGGGCACTCCGACGACGCCAACTCCTTCCCGGTGGACGGGGACTCCGTGTGGCTGCGGGTCAGCCGGACGGGGCGGGCCTTCGCCTTCCACGCCTCCCGGGACGGCGCCCGCTGGACCTTCGTCCGGCTCTTCACCCTGGGCGAGGAGAAGGAGACCGGTGCCGCCCTGGTCGGGTTCATGACCCAGTCGCCGCTGGGGGAGGGATGTGTCGTGACGTACGACCACATCGAGTTCCGGGCCGAGTGGCCGAGCGAGCTGCGGGACGGCAGCTGAGGGCGGCGAGGGCCGGCACGAACAGGGCCGCGCCCAGTGCCGGGCTCGCCCGCATCCCGGCGTCGCGGGGCCTGGCACGCACATCGCCGCGTCCGGCACCCCGGCCGCTGCCGGGGCCTGGACGACCGGCATCGGCGCGCGCGGACCGTAGCGGCCGGACGGCTTTCCGGACACCGCGTCGGTCACCGCGATCAGCCCGGACCTCGGCAGGAACACCACGGCCCGCTGCCGCCCGAGCGTGGCTGCGTCCGCGCCGACGCCCGCGGCCGGCCCAGGGGCGACGCAACCGGAGCCGCGGCCGGCACGTCCTCCGTTGCATGATCAGTGAACGCGTGAACGGCGCCCTGGTGATCCGCACCGCCCTGCCCGCCGAAACCGAGGCCATCGCCGATCTGCACCTCCGGGCCCGCTCGACGTACTACCCCGACGGCGTCCCGCAGGCCGACTTCGACTGGACGGAGGCCTGGCGGGGATCCATCGAGCGCCCCGACGGCCAGGTGCTGTGCGCCGTCGTGCAGGGCCGGATCGTCGGCATCGCCTCCTTCCGCACCCCGGACGGCGCCCCCGCCGACACCGTCAAGCTGTTCCAGTTCCACGTCGACCCCGGCCACTGGCGCGCCGGCATCGGTACGTCCCTGCACGCGGCCTGTGCGGAGCAGTGGCGGGCCGACCGCCGGCGCGCCGCCGTGCTCGACGTGCACGTGGACAACCGGCGCGCCCAGGCCTTCTACGCCCGCCAGGGCTGGGTCCCGGACCCGGAGAACCCGCCCGCCGAGGGCGACCACCACCTCTTCCTGCGCTTCTCCGTGCCGCCGCGGGAATGAAGCGGTCTGTTTGAACGTTCACGTACCGGCAGGGGAGAGCCCCCGCGCCCGTACGACCTGGAGAGAGCCGAAGACATGCGCGTCGAGATCTGGAGCGACATCGCCTGCCCCTGGTGCTATGTGGGCAAGGCCCGCTTCGAGAAGGCGCTCGCTGCCTTCCCGCACCGCGACGACGTCGAGGTGGTGCACCGCTCCTTCGAGCTGGACCCGGGCCGCGCCAAGGGCGACGTACAGCCGGTGATCACCATGCTGACCAGGAAGTACGGCATGAGCGAGGCCCAGGCCCAGGCCGGCGAGGACAACCTGGGCGCCCAGGCCGCCGCCGAGGGCCTGGACTACCGCACCCGGGACCGCGACCACGGCAACACCTTCGACATGCACCGCCTGCTGCACTTCGCCAAGGAGCAGGGCAGGCAGGACCAGCTGATCCAGATCTTCTACCGGGCCAACTTCGCCGAGGAGCGGTCCGTCTTCACCGAGGGCGACGAGCGGCTGGTGGAGCTGGCCGTCGAGGCCGGACTGGACGCCGAGGCCGTCCGCACGGTGCTCGCCGACCCGGACGCGTACGCCGACGCGGTCCGCGCCGACGAGCGCGAGGCCGCCCAGCTCGGCGCGAACGGCGTGCCCTTCTTCGTCCTGGACCGCACGTACGGCGTCTCCGGGGCCCAGCCCGCCGAGGTCTTCACCCAGGCGCTGACCCAGGCGTGGGGCGAGCGATCGCCGCTGAAGCTGGTCGACCAGGGTGACGCCGAGGCGTGCGGCCCGGACGGGTGCGCGGTTCCACAGCACTGAGAAACCGCAGGTCGGCGCGGACCTATAAGCGTTCCTAAGCGGATCCACGTAAAAATCCGCAATGGACTACTACTTCATCGGGCCGCAGAGTGGACCCATGGAGACCACGGAGACGTTCGAGAGCCTCGTCCGCGCCGAGTTCACCCCGAAGACCACCTACCTCAACACCGCCAGCAACGGCCTGCTGCCGGCCCGTACCGTCGCCGCCCTGCACGAGGCCGCGCTGCTGCGGGCCGCGGGCCGGCCGCTGACCTCGCTGTACGAGGACGTGGAGAGCTGTCGCGCCGCGTTCGCCCGGCTCGCCGGGGTCCCGGCCGGCCGGGTCGCCGCCGGTGCCTCGGTCGCCGCGCACTCCGGCGTGATCGCGGCCTCGCTGCCCGCGGGGGCCGAAGTCCTCACCGCCGAGGACGACTTCACCTCCGTGCTCAACCCGTTCCACGTCCGCGGCGACCTCAAGGTCCGCGCGGTCCCGCTGGAGCGGATCGCCGAGTCCGTCCGGCCCGGCACCGCGCTCGTCGCGGTCAGCGCGGCCCAGTCCGCCGACGGCCGGATCGCCGACCTGCCCGCCCTGCGCGAGGCCGCCCGCGCCCACGGCGCCCGCACCTACGTCGACTTCTCCCAGGCCGCCGGCTGGCTGCCGATGGACGCGGACGCCTACGACTTCACCGCCGCCGTCAGCTTCAAGTGGCTGCTCGGCCCGCACGGCGCGGCCTTCCTCACGGTCCCCGAGGACTTCGGCGGGCTCACCCCGCTGCTCGCGGGCTGGGTCGCGGCCGAACAGCCGTGGGACAGCTGCTACGGCCCGGTCGCCGAACTCGCCCACTCCGCCCGGCGGTTCGACCTCACCCACGCCCTGTTCACCTTCGCGGGCCTGCGCCGGTCCCTCGAACTCGTCGAGGAACTCGGAGTGGCGGCGATCCACGCCCACGACATCGCCCTCGCCGACCGGTTCCGCGCGGGACTCGCCGACCTCGGCCACGAGCCGGTGCCCGCCCCCGGCTCGGCGATCGTCTCCGTCCCCGGACTCGGCGACCGCCAGCACGGGCTGAGCGCGGCGGGTATCGAGGTCTCCGACCGTGCGGGCAATCTGCGTGCGGCCTTCCACCTTCACAACACGGCCGCGGAGGTGGACCGGTTGCTGGCCGCGCTGTCCGGCTGACCTGTCAGGTCTCCCGGGCGGCCGGTCCGCACAGATTGGCCTCGACCCGGCCGAGCAGCGCCAGCAACTGCTCCCGCTCGACCGGGTCGAGGCCGGCGAGGGTCTCGTCCTCCAGCCTGCTCCACGCCCGCGCCACCTCGTCGAGCAGCCGCGCCCCGGAGTCCGTCGCCTCCACCAGCACCGCCCGCCGGTCCGCCGGGTCCGGCAGCCGCCGCACCTGCCCGGCCTGCTCCAGCCGCTGCAGCATCTTGGTCACCGTGGACGGGTCCAGGTCGAGCAGCCGGACCAGCTCGGCCTGCCGGGCCGGGCCCCGCTCCCACAGGTGCATCATCACCAGCTCCTGGCCCGGGTAGAGCCCGAGCCCGCGCAGCACTCCCGCGGCGGCCGTCCGGTGCAGTCGTGCCACGCGGCTCAGGGCGTGGCTGACCGGCCCGCCCCGGGCGGCGGCGGGCAGCTCCGCGCAGACATGCCCGGCCGCGTTCGCCGCCGGTTCCCTGGGGGCCTCCATCGTCGCTCCCGCACCTCTCTGCCTTCCGATGGCCGTCCGTCGAAGCGTACTCACCCGATTTACTTGGCCGACCAAGGAATGGGTTAGGGTGGCGCTCGGTCGAATTACTTGGCCGACCAATCAAACCTCTCCTGGAGGCTCCCGTGACCACCGCCTTCGACGCCATCGACCTCGCCGGACTGCGGCTGACCAACCGCATCGCCATGGCCCCGATGACCCGCAGCCGCGCCGCCGCCGGCGGCCTGCCCACCGGCCTCACCGCCGAGTACTACGCCCAGCGCGCCTCCGCCGGCCTGATCGTCACCGAGGGCATCCAGCCCTCGGCGGTCGGCCAGGGCTACCCCGACACCCCCGGCCTGCACACCGCCGAGCAGGTCGCCGCCTGGCGGACCGTGACCGACGCCGTGCACGCCGCCGGCGGCCGGATCTTCGCCCAGCTCATGCACACCGGCCGCATCGGACACCCCGACCTGCTGCCGGACGGGCTGGTCAACGTGGCTCCCTCGGCGGTGGCCGCCCGTGGCCAGGTCTACACCCACCAGGGCCCCAAGGACTTCGTCACGCCCCGCGAACTGACCGGTGACGAGATCCGCGCCACCATCGCCGACTTCGAGGCCGCGGCCCGGCACGCGATCGAGGCCGGCTTCGACGGGGTCGAACTCCACGGTGCCAACGGCTACCTGATCCACCAGTTCCTGGCGCCCGGCAGCAACCGCCGCACCGACGAGTGGGGCGGCTCCGTGGCCGGCCGCATCCGCTTCGCCGTGGAGACCGCCCGGGCCGTCGCCGAGGCGATCGGACCCGAGCGCACCGCCCTGCGGCTCTCCCCGGGCAACCCCCTCAACGACATCGAGGAGCCCGAGCCGGAGCCGGTGTACACCGCGCTGGTCGACGCCCTGGAACCGCTGGGCCTCGCCTACCTGCACGTCCTGGAGACCGGGGACTTCCGCGACCTGACCCCCCTGCTGCGCAAGCGCTTCAGCGGGAGCCTCGTCCTCAACCCGGCGACCGAGGGCCCCACCGGCCCGGACGCGCTCGCCCTCGTCGAGGACGGCTCGGCGGACCTGATCGCCTACGGGCAGCTGTTCCTCGCCAACCCTGACCTCCCGGCCCGGCTGCGCTCCGGCGGACCCTTCAACACGGCGGACCCGGCGACCTTCTACGGCGGCGGAGCCGCGGGGTACACGGACTACCCGGCGCTGTGACCGCGCCAGGGGCCTCCGGCCGGCGCTCGGAGGCCCCTGGAACGGCGCGGTTCAGCTCACCGCACGGCTCACCGCACGGGCGTGAAGTCCCGTGCGCCGATGAACTCGGGCCGCCGCACCGGTGCCGCGAACGGATCCACCGCCGCGTTCTCCACGCTGTTGAACACGATGAACACGTTGCTGCGCGGGAACGGCGTGATGTTGTCGCCCGAGCCGTGCATGCAGTTGCAGTCGAACCAGGTCGCCGAGCCGGCCCTGCCGGTGAACAGCCGGATGCCGTACTCGCTCGCCAGCGCGGTCAGCGCCTCGTCCGACGGCGTGCCCGCGTCCTGCATCTGCAGGGACTTCTTGTAGTTGTCCTCCGGCGTGGCGCCGGCGCAGCCCAGGAACGTCCGGTGCGAGCCCGGCATGATCATCAGCCCGCCGTTGGTGTCGTGGTTCTCGGTCAGCGCGATCGAGACGGACACCGTGCGCATGTTCGGCAGGCCGTCCTCGGCGTGCCAGGTCTCGAAGTCGGAGTGCCAGTAGAAGCCGCTGGCCCCGAAGCCCGGCTTGACGTTGATCCGGGACTGGTGGACGTACACGTTGGAGCCGAGGATCTGCCGGGCCCGGCCGACGACCCGCGGATCGCGCACCAGCCGCGCGAACACCTCGCTGATCCGGTGCACCTCGAAGACCGAGCGGATCTCCTTCGACTTCGGCTCCACGATCGAGCGCTCGTCGGCGCGGACCGCCGGGTCGGACACCAGCCGGTCCAGCTCGGCCTTGTAGACCTCGACCTCGTCCGGGGTGATCAGCTGGTCGACGGCGAGGAAGCCGTCCCGCTCGTACGCCTGGAGGTCGGCCGTCGTGATCGGGCCGGGCGTGTCCGGGGAGCCCCAGACGACCGGGTCCTGGCGGGGGACGGTCACCTCGGTGGTGCCGCGGGTGGGGTACAGGTCGGTGACGGTGGTCATGGGTGTCACACCTCCTCGGGTTCGGTGAGCAGGGGGTAGACGCCGTTCTCGTCGTGGTCCTCCCGCCCGGTGACCGGCGGGTTGAACACGCAGATGCAGCGGAAGTCCTCCTTGACGCGCAGGGTGTGCCGCTCGTGCCCGTCGAGGAGGTACATGGTGCCGGGCGTGATCGTGTGCGTCCGCCCGGTCTCGTGGTCGGTCAGTTCGGCCTCGCCCTCGGTGCAGACGACGGCCTCGATGTGGTTGGCGTACCACATCGACGTCTCGGTCCCGGCGTACAGGACGGTCTCGTGCAGGGAGAAGCCGACGCGCTCCTTGGCGAGGACGATCCGCTTGCTCTCCCAGGTGCCGGACTTCGCCCGGACGTGCCGGTCGGTGCCTTCGATGTCCTTGAACGATCGGACGATCACGGTGCTGTACTTCCTCCTAGCTGATCAGGCGGTTTCCCGGACGGCGCGGGCGAGGACGCTGAGGCCCTCGTCCAGCTCGTCCGGCGTGATGGTCAGGGCCGGCAGCAGCTTGACGACCTCGCCCTCGGGGCCGGACGTCTCGATGAGCAGTCCGAGTTCGAAGGCGCGCCGGGCGACCCGCGAGGCCCGGTCCTTGTCGTGGAACTCCAGGCCCCACACGAGTCCGCGTCCGCGGTACTCCTTCACGTCGGCGAGGTTCTCCTCGGTGACGGAGATCAGGGCCTGCTCGATCTGCTCGCCGCGGGCGCGGGTCTGCTTCTCCATGGCCGAGCCGTCGGTCCAGTAGGTCTCCAGGGCGGCGGTGGCGGTGACGAAGGCGGGGTTGTTGCCGCGGAAGGTGCCGTTGTGCTCGCCCGGCTCCCACACGT